>DATBBI010000121.1:0-7112 GCA_036271115.1 Trebonia sp. | reverse complement strand
GGCGGTCGACCTCGGCGGCCGGGATGACCTGCCCCGAGTTGGTCACCGACAGGACGGCGCCGGCGTCGCTGGTCGCGGTGCCGACCTGGATGTCCCCGCCAGGGATGTTGTGCCGGACGGCGTTGTCGATCAAGTTGGCGGCCAGCTGCTGGATCAGGAAGGAATCGCCGTCGAGGGCGGCGGGCTGGATGGCGGTGCTGGCGTGCAGGCCGAGGAGGCCGATCGCGGGCCGTGCGGCGGCGACGGCGGCGCTGGTGATGGCCGCGAGGTCGAGGGGCTCGCGCTCGCCGGTGCCGGCTTCGCTGCTGGCCAGGGTGAGCATCGCCTCGATGAGGTGCTCCTGCTCTGCGTTGGACACGAGCAGTTCCCTGCCGACGGCTTCCCAGCTGCCAGTGGTGGCGGCCGGGTCGGCGAGGGTGACCTGGAGCAGGGCACGTTCTCTGGTCAGCGGCGTGCGCAGCTCGTGCGAGGCGTTGGCGGCGAAGCGCCGCTGGGCGTCGAAGGAAGCCTCCAGCCGCGCGAACAGGCCGTCGAGGGTGTCGCCGAGTTCCCTGAGCTCGTCGTCGGGTCCGTGCAGGGCCAGCCGTTCGTGCAGGCTGCTGGCGGAGATCCGCCGGGCGGCGGTGGTGATCGTCCGCAGCGGGCGCAGCACCCGGCCGGCGATGAGCCAGCCGATCACGGCGGCGGCCACCGCGATGACGGCCAGCGCGGCGGCGGAGATGAGCAGGACCTGCCGTTCGTCGTAGGAGACGCGCACCTGCGCCTCGGAAAGCAGCTTCGCCTTCTGAGCGGCGGTGAGGCCAGGCTGGGATTCGGGCACGCGGATATTGACGATGTCGTACCGGCCTGAGTGCTGGACATCGTAGGCGGGAACGGCCACGGGAATGATGTCGTTGGCACCTGCCCGGTGGACGGCGGCGGCGGGGACTGTGCCGTTGAATTCCGCGGCGGGGGAGTTGTTCGGCTGGCTGATGTTCGCTCGCCCGAAGACCACGTAGATGACGACGGCGAGCACGGCGGCGCCGCACACCAGGAACGCCGCGCCGTACAGGACGGTCAGGCGCAGCCGGGCGGTCCTGCGGGGAACGCGCATTATGGTCCTCCGATGCGGTAGCCGCTCTCCCGGACGGTTTCGATCACCGGCGGGTCACCGAGCTTGGCGCGGAGCCTGCCGATCGTGGTCTTCACGGTGCTGGTGAAGGGGTCGGCCGCTTCGTCCCACACCCGCTCGAGCAGTTCCTCGGCCGACACCGGCCGTCCGTCCGCGGCGAGCAGGCACTCGAGCACGGCGAGTTCCTTGGGAGTGAGCGGCAGGCGCCGCCCGGCGCGGACCGCCACGCGGCGGGCCGGATCCAGGCTCAGGTCGTCGTGTTCAAGGTGAGCGGGCAGCGGGGCGGCGGCCCGCCGGCCGAGGGCCCTGATCCGGGCCACGAGCTCGGCGAAGTCGAACGGCTTGGGCAGGTAGTCATCGGCGCCCAGGTCGAGGCCCTCCACCCGCTCCCTGACCGACCTCGCCGCGGTGAGCATCAGGACCCGGCTCTCGGATCTGTCCGCGGCAAGGGCGCGGCAGATGTCGTCGCCGTGCACGCCGGGCAGGTCCCGGTCGAGCACCACCACGTCGTAGCGGTTGACCGCGAGACGCTCCAGGGCCACGGCGCCGTCCAGGGCCACGTCGACGGCCACCCCCTCCCGGCGCAGCCCGGCTGCCACCGTCGTGGCCAGTACCTCGTCGTCTTCGGTCACCAGAACCCGCACGTTCTCAGGATCACACGAGGAAGGTGACACGTAGGTCACATTTTCGGTCACCGTGCTGTCACCTCCCATTCTGTACACAGGAAGCGTGACCAGTTCAGGCTCTCTCTTCGGGTTCACTCGCCAACCGGTGCCGAGTTGGGTCGCGCAGCTGCGATTCGCCGTCTTCCTCGCCATCGGCGTGGCACTCCTGGTTGGCGGCATGCGCCGCTACGACGCGGCACAGCCGATCGCCGGCGGGCGGATGGCCACCGGCACTGTCGTCAGCGTCAGTACCGGGCAGAACTGCGGCCGCCACGGCTGCTCCGCCTATTGGGTGCCGGCTATCCAGTTCACGGCCGCGAACGGCCGTACCTTCACCTTCGCCGGGCCCGAGTCCGGCAACCCGATAGACACGGGTGACCAGGTGCAAGTGTCCTACGACCCGGGCAATCCGGCTTCCGCGCGTGACGTGTCGGCCGGCGCGGGGGATTCCTGGCTGCTGATCGGGTTCGGCGCCCTGGCGACCCTCGCCGGGGCGGTGCTCTTCCTCCTGCGATTCAGCCGATTCCAGGCGCTACTCATGACCGGCTCGATGAGGAGGCCGCGATGAACGACAAGACCGGTTCGAACCGAAACCTGCGGTGCGCGCGAGCCCTGGCTGTGGCAGCGGCCGCCGCCGTTCTGACGGCAGGGTGCGGTGTGGTGCATGTGCACTTCGGACCCTCCGGCGGCTCTTCCTCGACGGTGCACGGGACCTACCAGCAGGAACTTGCCTACGCGCAATGCGTGCGCAGTCATGGCCTGCCGGACTTTCCCTCCCCAGCCCATCGGGGACCCCCGGATCTAGCTGGCAACTGACGACCAGCCCAGGCAGCTCCGCGGCGCGGGCTAACGACGCCTGCAGGCACCTGCTGTCTGGCGCCACAGGATCCTGACCGCCCCCTGTGCCCTGCCCGGCGGTCACACCTCGCCGCGGTTCATCGCGATCAGCCGGTCCAGCACCCGCCCGCCGCTGACCCGCAGCCCATCGTGCTCGTACTCGCTGGTCACCCACGGCTTCAGCCCGCGGATCGCGGCCGCCGTGCGCAGCGACAGATCGACCGGAACGTACATGTCGCGGAAGTAGACCGCCGCCGCGGCGGGCACCTCGCTGACCGCGAGCCGCGCCGGGTCGTACAGCGGCGGCCAGTCGCCGGCGTTCGCCAGGATCTCCGCGGCCTCCCTGAGCGGCCGCAGCGCCGGGTCCAGGTCGAACATCCACGGGTAGATCATCTCGCCGGTGAACATGACCGGGGTGCCCGCCTCCAGCGCGGCCCGCGCGTCGAACTCGGGAAACTCCGGACGCACCCGCTGCGCCGCCCACCGCGTCCCTTCCCCTAGGCCCGCGTAGCAGGCCTCGTGCAGCACCGCGTACAGCGGCGCCGTCGCGAACCCGGTCAGCGCGGCGACCTGGTGCAGGAACGTGTCGGACAGGTCGCCGCCGTCGTTGTCGAACGGGTCCTCGAGCAGGTAGTGCAGCTCGTGGCTGCCGGCCGCCTGGCCGAGAAGGCCGCCGATCGCCTGGAACGCCTCGACGGTCAGCCGCGCCCCGCCGGGCAGCGGCACGCCGTCCCGCTCGGCCAGGAACTCCGCGACCTGCCGCGCCGCGGCGACGTCGCCGGGGTACTGGTCGTAGTGCTCGGTGTTCCGCGCCGCGCATGTCCGGTAGGTGAGCCGGTACACGTCCTCGGCGCGGGTGTTCAGCCCCGGCAGCCCGCCGGTGATCAGCGCCTCCCGCATGCCGTGCGGCGCGAACGACAGGTAGGTCACCGCGCAGAACCCGCCGAAACTCTGCCCGAGCACGCTCCACGGCTCCCCGCCGGTCAGCTCGCGGCGGATCAGCTCGGCGTCGAGCACGATGCTGTCCGCGCGGAACCGCGCGAGGTACTCAGCCTGTTTCTCCGCTGACCCGAGCGGCGCCAGCGACCGGGCGCTGATCCGCGACGACCGGCCGGTGCCGCGCTGGTCGAGCAGCAGCACCCGGTAGTCGTCGAGCGCCCGGTCCAGCCACTGCTGCCGGCCGACGGGGCGCTGCGCGGCGAACCCGGGGCCGCCCTGCAGGAACACCAGCCACGGCAGGCCGTCGGGATCCTTTCCGCATCCCACGATCTCCCGGCCGAAGATCTCGATCTGGTCGCCGTCGGAGTCCGCGTGGTCGAGCGGCACGAGGAACGTGTGGTCGGTCAGGACGGTGCCGGGCTGGCTATAGCTGCTCACGAACTCGCACGCTACCGGCTCCGCTGCACTACTGGTGATAACGCGCGACAGACAGCAGCGCGGCGCCGGCCGTGGCGTCGACGTCGAACCCGGCCGCGGTCGCCGACCAGCCGGGTGTCGCGAACACCGACCCGCCGCCGACCCCGCTGTAGGACGCGCCGTCGACCGATACCTTGCCCGCGCCGCCGGCCGCGGTGACCCGGATCGGGACGCCGCCTGGCACGCTGATGCGGAACTGGCTCGCGCCGCCCGCGAGCCGCACCGGCACCATGCCGCGCGGTTCCGGCAGCGACAGGTCGATCGTGTCCGAGCCCGCCGTGAAGGTGACCGCGGTGACGTTGCCGCCGCGCAGGTCGGCGTCGGTCTGTTCGGTGCCGCCCGCGAAGTCGAGCCGCCAGCGGACGGCCTGGTTGAGCGTCACTGTAATGCGGGTGGTACCGCTGCTCGCCGACAGCACGGCAACGTCCCTTTGTCCCGAACGGTCCCGGCCGCCTCCCCAGCTCAACGTCACCTGCGAGGGCGCGCCCGCCGGGGTGCTGGCTCGCAGCAGCGTCCCGCTGGTGCCGCCGAGGTTGGCGGCCCGCACGGTCAGCAGGGGAGTGCCCGTGACGACCTCGAGGGTGGCGCTCGACCGCCCGCCGGTGGCCAGGCTGGCCGTGTGTGACAGCGAACTGGACGGGACGCCGACCGCCAGTGCCGTGCCGGCGGCGGCCACCACGAGCACGGCGGCGCCGGCCACGACGAGCGTCCGGCGCCCGACAGGAATCACATGCCTCACCTTAATGACCCGAGATGGTCATCGGTAGATTGGCGGCGATGACCGTCGAGGAGGACTTCGCCAGCGTCGCCGCCCAGTTCCGCGGCGAGCTGCTGGCGTACTGCTACCGGATGCTCGGCTCGATCGACGAGGCCGAGGACCTGGTGCAGGAGACGTACCTGCGGGCGTGGCGGTCGTTCGGCGGTTTCGAGGGCCGCGCGTCGGCGCGGACCTGGCTGTACCGGATCGCGACCAACGCGTGCCTGACCGCGCTGGAACGCCGCGCCAGGCGGCCGCTGCCCGCCGGTCTCGGCGCACCGGACGAGGATCCCGCCGCGCCGCTGGTGGCCGGGCCGGAGGTGCCCTGGCTGCAGCCGTTCCCAGGCGCGCCGGGCGGTCCCGATCCGGCGGCCGCCGTTGTGGCGCGGGAGGGGATCCGGCTGGCCTTCGTCGCGGCGCTGCAGTACCTGTCGGCCCGGCAGCGCGCGGTGCTCATCATGCGGGACGTCCTGGACTGGCCGGCCGCCGAGGCGGCGGACCTGCTGGGCATGACCACGACCGCGGTGAACAGCGCGCTGCGGCGCGCCCGTGACCAGATCGCGGCCGCGCTGCCCGCCGGATCCGACGCCGCCGACGTCACCGGCCTCACCGAGCCCGCGGACCCGGCGCGGCGCGCGCTGCTCGACAGGTACGCCGCGGCGATCGAGAACGCCGACGCCAGCGCGCTGGCCGGCCTGCTGCGCGAGGACATCGCGCTCGAGATGCCGCCGCTGCTGACCTGGTTCGCCGGCCGCGACACGGTAATCCGTTTCGTCGCCGCGTCGCTGCTGCCCGGCCCCGGGCTGCTCCGGCTTGTCCCGGTGACCGCGAACGGCCAGCCGGCGTTCGCCGTGTACGAGCGGGAACCGGACGGCACGTTCCGCGCGCACGCGATCCAGGTCCTCACGGTCACGGACACCGGCATCGCCCGGATCGTCGCCTTCGCCGACCCGTCCCTGTTCGGTCCGTTCGGCCTCCCCCCACACCTCCCCGCCCCGTAATCCGCACTCCCCGTCTCAGGCCCACAGCCGCTGATAACAGCAAGAAGCGGGCCCGGCCGCGCATTCAGCCTCTTCTACGCCCCGCACCCTCTTCGGCGGCACTGCGTCACACCATTGATAACAGCAAGAAGCGGCGCTGGCCGCGCATTCAGCCTCTTGCACGCCGGCACCCTCTTCGACACCACCGCGCTACCCCCGCTGATAACAGCAAGAAGCGGCCGCCGCGGCCGCCCTCCCACCTCAGGATGCCCGAGTCTCTGATAACAGCAAGAGGCAGGCCGCGCCCCGACCGTGGCCGCTTCTCTGCGACCGGGCAACCCGCGCCGAGGACACGCCCGGGCCAAGATCCAATCATCGTGCGGGATCCGCCCCGGATTCCGGCGCCTTATCCCGCACGATGATCCGATTATGCTGATAACAGCAAGAAGAGGCGGGGGCTATCGAAGATTGTGTCGACTTTGGCCTCGTTTTCGATGCCTAACTCGACACGGTAATCCGATGACCCTGATAACAGCAAGAAGCGGTGAGGCCGCTGCTAGGTCGGGGCGGGGTCTGCGGCTAGCTGCAGGAAGGCGGTTGGGGGAGGGCCTGCTAGGCGGGTGCGGATTGTTGCTGCTGCGGCTTCCGGGGTGAGTGTTGAGGTGTCGATTTCCAGGTCGTAGATGCCGGGCTGGTGGACGTGGTGCTGCCAGCGGAGTACCGGGTCGGGGATTTCGCCGGCGGGGCCGCTGGCGGTGTAGCGGCCAGGTGGGCTGGCGTCGCGGCGGCGCATGATCTCCTCAATCGGGCAGCGGACGCCGACGAGGAGCGCGGGCAGGCCGCGCAGTCGCCGGGCCGCGTCGCGGAGCGGGCGCAGCGGGGCCGCGTAGGCGTCGTGGTGGCCGACGTCGGCCACCACGTTCAGGCCGTGCCGGGCGTGTGCCGCGACGGAGTCGTAGAACGCCGCGTACAAGGCGGGGATCAGCGCCTCGATGTCGGGCCGCCCGGCCGCAGTCCCATCCCGGGCCGGTACCGCGGCGGCGTCACCCGGCGGCTGAACACGTCCACGCCCAGGTTCATCCACGGCCCGTCGAACGTCTCCTGGATGACGGCCGCGATGCTGGATTTGCCCGACCGCGGCGCCCCGTTCAGGACTACGATCCAGCCGGCAGCCATAATCCCAGTATGGATGTCAGCGCCAAGCTGCAGATCAAGCCGGGCCAGCGGATAGCGACGGTCGGGATGCCTGGTGATGTCCCGCCGATCGCGGGGGAGAGCGCGGCAGAGACGCCGGAGGCGGCGGACGTGGTGGTGGCGTTCGTGCGCAGCAAGGCGGAGCTCGCCAC
>DATBBI010000120.1:0-5266 GCA_036271115.1 Trebonia sp. | reverse complement strand
CAGGCGACGCGGACGACCTGACCCGACATTTACCTGACCGACATTCAAGGAGACTTCCATGCCGATGATCGACGTCTACGCGACGGCCGGGACGTTCGCCGACAAGCACCGGCTCGCCACCGACCTGGCGGCCGCGGTGATGGCCGTCGAGCAAGTACCGGACATCCCGATGTTCAGGCAGAACACCGCGGCCTTCGTCCACGAGCTGCCGGCCGGCAGCCTGTCCAACGTCGACGGCGACAGCAACTACGTGCGGGTTCAGGTCCTCACGAACGCGGGCGCGCTGGACCGCGGCAAGCAGCTCGCCGTGGTCGAGCGACTCGCCCATATCGTCGCTGACGCCGCCGGCGACCCGTCGCTGTTCGCCAGGACGTGGGTGCTGCTGACCGAGGCGCCCGAAGGGGGCTGGGGTCTGGAAGGCCACGCCAACACGAACGCGGAACTGGTGGCCGCCGCCCGGGCGCAGATAGCCAGCCTGCAAGCCGGGCAGGGCGCCGGCGGCTAGTCCTCGCTGAGCCCGGCCTCGTCGAGGCGGACGCCCGTCTCGTCGAGGCGGGCGAGCATCTCGGCCGGGTCGGCGTACACCCGGTACGCGCCGGCCCGCTCCAGTTCCTCGCGGCCGTAGCCGCCGGACTGGAGGCCGATGCCAAGCGTCCCGGCGCGGCGCGCCGCGAGCAGGTCCCACACGCTGTCCCCTACCACCATCGCGTGCCGGGGCTCGACGCCGAGCAGCGCGGCGGCGGCCAGGAACAGGTCGGGGTCCGGCTTGGCGTGCCGCACCATGTCCCTGGTCACCATCGGGGTGTCCGCAGGGAGCCCGAGCAGGTCGAGGGCGGGCCTGGCGGTGGCCGCATACCCGCTGGTCGCGATCGCCCAGTTGACGCCCGCGCCGGTGAGCGAGGCAAGCAGTTCCCTGGCGCCGGGCAGCGCGGTGACCGAGCCCATCTGCTTGCGGTACTCGGCGGCGTGCGTCTCCTGGAGCTGCTCGATGTCCGCGAGGGACAGGGTCCGGCCGGTCTCCCGCAGCAGGGCGTGCACGAAAAGGCCGCCGCTCATCCCGATCCTGCGGTGGATGCGCCACACCGACAGGTCGATGCCAATGCCGGTGAGCGCCGCCCGCCAGGCGATCACGTGCTGGTAGACGCTGTCGATCAGCGTGCCATCGAGATCGAAAAGAAACGATGGCGCAGGGGTCGGCGGGTAGTCCACGCTAGCCGCCGACCACGTCCGCCGACCAGCCGGGAACACCGGCGAGCTCGCTGAGCAGCGGCGGCTCTGCCCCGCTCCTGGTGCAGGTCAGCGCCGACACCTCGGCGGCGGCGCGCAGCGCCGCGCGGACCGGTTCCGCCGAACTCAGTTCCTTCCTCCCCAGGCCCGCCCCCGACCACCAGGCCAGGAATCCGCCGCCGAACGCGTCCCCGGCGCCGATCGTGTCCACCACCTCGACCCGCGGCACCTCGACGCTCACCTCGCCGCCGGCCCCGCCGAAACCACCGGACAGGAAGGCCCGCGCCGGACGCGGGCCGTCGGTCACGAGGACCAGCGTGGGCCTGTCGCCGAGCAGCGTGGTCGCCGCGACCTCGACGGGGACGCCCGGGCACAGGTAGGCAAGATCCTCCACGCTCACCTTCACCACGTCGGCACGGTGCAGGATGCGCTCGAAACGGTCCAGGTACGCGTCCCGGTCGCCGATCGCGGCCGGACGGCAGTTGGGGTCGACCATCACCAGCGCGTCCGGCGGCAGGCCCTCGGTGACGAGGCGCTCGATGGCGGACGCGATCGGCTCCATGACCAGGCTGAGGGTGCCGACGTGCACGGCGGTCACGCCGTGCGGCAGCGCGGCGGTAAGCACCTGGTAGTCCAGGGCGGCGGATGCGGTGCCCGTCAGGTAGAAGTCGTACCGGACCGTCCCGTCCGGCCCGAGGTCGGCGACCGCAAGGGTGCTCGGCCGGCCGGCCAGCGTCGGCACGCCGAGCGTAACCCCGTCCGCGCTCAGCCGCTCCCGCAGCGTCCGGCCGAACCGGTCGCCGCTCAGCCGGCCAAGGAACGTCGTCTCCGCGCCGAGCCTGCCCAGCGTCCGCGCGGTGTTGAAGGGGCCGCCGCCGGGCCGGGCGACAACCGCGCCGGCCTCGTCCACGACTAGGTCGATCAGCGCCTCACCAATGACCGCTATCACCAGTCGTCCCCGAAGCCGACTCGCATGGTGCAGTGATACCACCGCGTCGCGTCGCCGTCCAGCCAGGTAAAGGTTAAGAAAACATTTAGCCAGAACGGTCCCATCTGACTCTCTAGTTAACAACAGTCTCAGCTGTTACAGCTGGCGCGTGTGCCGGGAAAAACCGTTCATTGACTGCCGACCTTTATCCCGGTCTACTTATCCCAACGTTTTCATTACTCAATCTGCGTGGGGCTGCGGGCCGCCGCCCAGAAAATCCGGACTGGGCAGCGGTCTCGGGTGGGGAGCAGTTGAACATGCCCGAACTTCCTCTTGTCGGCGACGAGTTCGCCGGTTACCGCTTGCGGTCGGTTCTCGGCCGCGGCGGCATGAGCGTCGTCTTTCAGGCGGAGCATCCGCGACTCGGTAACGTTGTCGCGGTCAAGGTGCTGGCACCTGAACTGGCCAGCGACGATGTATTTCGCACGCGCTTCCTCGAGGAATCGCGCATCGCGGCTTCGATGAACCATCCGAACGTCATTCCCATTCACGACATGGGGGCGAGCGACGGGCTGCTGTACATCGTAATGCGTTACGTATCCGGTACTGATTTGCGTCAAATGATAAAGAAACGCGGCCGACTCCAGCCGGAGGTCGCCGTTTTCCTGCTGAGCCAGGCCGCGCGCGCACTTGACGCCGCGCACGCCAAAGGGCTTGTGCACCGGGACGTCAAGCCGGGAAACCTGCTGGTCGAGCGCAGCAACGACGACGATGACCCCGACCACCTGTACCTGGCCGACTTCGGCATCACCAAGCGGGTCATGACGCACACCGGGCTGACCTCGACCGGACAGTTCCTCGGCACCGTCGACTACGTCGCGCCCGAGCAGATCCGCGGCCCGTCCGTGCTCGGCATGGCGGACCAGTACTCGCTGGGCTGCGTGCTGTATGAGTGCCTGACCGGCCGGGTGCCGTTCGAGAAGGACATGATCCCCGCAATCATCTGGGCGCACGTCGAGGAAGACCCGGTGCAGCCGACGACGCTGCGGCCCGACCTGCCGCCGGCGGTGGACGAGGTGTTCGCCCGGGTGCTCGCCAAGCAGCCCGGCGACCGGTATCGCAACTGCCGGGAGTTCATGGACGCGGCCCGCACCGCGCTCGGCGACAGGGCCGCCGCGCCGGGTCCGCCACGACCCCCGTCCGGGAGCTACACGCCGACAGAAAAGGGCCTCAGCGCGACGGCCATCGACTTCGCGGTACCCCCGGCCCCGGCCCAGGCGGCGCCCGTCGGCTACGTGGCGGCGCCAGTGGCACCGACCGGGCATCCGGGGGAACTCACTCACGAGAAAGCGGCTTCGCTCGTCCCGGAGACCGAGGCGATGTTCGCCGTCGGCCAGACGCGCCCGCCTCGGGACAGCACGATCGCCTCGCACCGCCGTGAGCCCGGCACGGCGCCGCCGGGCGGCGGCGACTCCGGCGGTTCCGGCGGCGAGCCGCCGGGCGGGCACGGGCCGCGGCGCGGCATGTTCGGGTCCCGCCGGGCGGCCCTTGCCGTGCTGATTGTGGCTGTCGCCGCGGCAGTGGCAATTCCGGTCGCGCTCGTCGCCACCGCTTCCCATGGGACGAAAACGGGCGGCGCTCCTCCTACGCAGAACGCAGGCAGCTCGGCAGGGACCGGCACTGCCGCGGCGGCAAGCAGCGCGCCCAGCCTCGCCGTTCCCACGGTGGCGGGCACCATACAGGTCGGGCAGAGTCCCAGCTACATCCAGATCGCGCCGAACGGCAAGTTCGCCTACGTCGCTAATCCGGGTGCAGGCGCGATCGACGTGATTGACACGGCCAGTGACCGGCTGTCGGGGACCATCAAGATCCCCCAGGGCCCGCCCCAGTCCGTCTCGTTCTCGCCTGACAGCCGGACCGCCTACGTGAGCGTCTACAAGACGAATGGCTCGGTGCATCTCGTCGCGTTCGTCGACACCGCTACCCGCGCCGTGACGGCCACCGTGCAGGTGGACAACCATACACCGGACCCCTCGGCGACGAGCCCGGACGGGCGGTTCCTGTACGTCCCGAACCACAACACGGCGCTGACCGGCGCCGGCGAGAACGTCGTCGACGTGATCGACACGGCGAGCAAGACGCTGGTCGGCGATATCGCCGTCCCGGCGAACCCGCACTGGGTCGTAGTCGGCAGCAACGGACGGCTTTACACCACGGACCACATGTCCGCCACCGTCACGGTCCTCAACGCCAGCACCAACGCTATTATCTCGAACATCCCGGTTGGCGAGACCCCGCACAGCGAAGCCCTCTCGCCCGACGGCAGCCGCCTGGCGGTCACCAGCTTCGACGGTAACGTGGTCTTCTTGATCAGCACCACGACCGACAAGATGGTCGCGCAGATCCCGGTCGGCAAGAATCCGCTTGACGTCGCGTACTCGCCAGACGGGCGCTACATCTACACGGCAAACAATGAGGACAACACGGTCACGGTGATCAATACCGCGAACAACCTCGTCATCGGCGAGGTCCGGACCGGGAAGGCGCCGACGAGCATCTCGGTGCTGCCCAACGGGCACCAGGCATACGTCACCAACGAGGGCGCGGGCAGCATCGAAATCCTGAAGCTTCCGAAGTAAGGCAGTGCGGGGAAGGGCGGCAATGGTTGAGCTCGCCCTGGGGCGAGACCGGGTCCGGCGGCGGGAACGCACCGCTGCCACTGCCTCGCCCGGTATGGACGCGCGCCGGGTGCTGCAGCTGATCCTGGCGGCCACCTGGCTACTTGACGGCCTGCTGCAGTACCAGTCGTCCATGTACAGCACGATGTTCGGGGAGATGATCGGGGATAGCGCGACGGGAAACCCCGGTGTCATCGCCAGTCCTATCAGCTGGAACGCGGCCCTCGTTGAGCACCAGCTGGTGCTGCTCAACACGGTCGTCGCCACCATTCAGCTGCTGCTTGGGCTGGGAATCGCCTACCGTCCCACGGTCCGAGTGGCGCTGGCCGCCTCGATCGCGTGGTCGCTGGGTGTGTGGTGGTTCGGCGAAGGCCTCGGCGGTGTGCTGAGCGGCGGCGCGAGCCCGGTGAACGGCGCTCCCGGCGCGGTGATC
>DATBBI010000119.1:0-6366 GCA_036271115.1 Trebonia sp. | reverse complement strand
GATCTCCGAGCTGCCTGACCAGGACTGCTGCACGCTGCTCACCCCGCGCCGGGTGGAGACCCGGGCGCGGATCGACGACCTGCGCCGCATCGAGGGCCGGCTGGACGCCGAGGAGATCGCCGAACAGCTCGCCGCCACGGCCCAGGAGTACCGCCCGGAGTGACGGCGGCTAACCCGCCTACGCCAGCGCGGGTTCCGCGCCGGGCTGCGCGGACCGCGCCGTGGCGCCGGGCGCCGGAGCGGGCGTGAGCGTGCGGCCGACCAGCGGTGACAGGTGCAGCGCGACGCTGGCCAGTTCCCGCAGGTCGGTGTCGACGAGCGCCTGCGGCCCGTCGCAGAGCGCCGTCTCCGGCGACGGGTGCACGTCGACGATGATGCCGTCCGCGCCGACCGCGATCGCGGCCCGCGACAGCGGCAGCACGAGGTCGCGGCGGCCGCCGGAGTGCGACGGGTCCACGATCACCGGCAGGTGGGACAGCCGCTGCGCGACCGGGACGGCCGAGATGTCGAGCGTGTTCCTCGTGGCCTTCTCGAACGTCCGGATGCCGCGCTCGCACAGCACGATGTCCAGGTTGCCGCGCTGCGCGATGTACTCAGCGGCCATCAGCCATTCCTCGATCGTGGCGCTCATGCCGCGCTTGAGCATGACCGGCTTGCCGCAGCCGCCGACGGCTTGCAGCAGCGGGAAGTTCTGCATGTTGCGGGTGCCGACCTGCAGCATGTCGGCGTACGACGCGACCAGGTCCACGTCGGACGGGTCGACCACCTCGGTGACGACCGGCAGCCCGGTCTCCGCCCGCACGTCGGCGAGGATCTTCAGCCCGGTCTCGCCGAGGCCCTGGAACGCGTAGGGCGACGACCGCGGCTTGTAGGCGCCGCCGCGCAGCAGCGACGCTCCGGCGGCGCGCGCCATCCGGGCCGAGGCGAGCGTCTGCTCCGGCGTCTCCACCGCGCACGGCCCGGCGATCACGGTCAGCGTGTCCGGCCCGATCGGCACCCCCCCGACCCGGATCACCGAACGTTCCCTGCGATGCTCCCGGCTCACCAGCTTGTACGGCACGGAGATCCGCACCACGTCCGACACTCCCGGCTGCGACGCGAGGTTCAGCGTCGCCGCGAAACGGTCGATGTCGCCGCTCAGCCCGATGATCGTCCTGGACTCGCCGCGGCTGACGAACGCCTCGCCGCCCGCCTCGCGGACCAGGCTGACCACGCCGTCAGCATCTTCCTCCGTGGCCTCCGCGGCCATGACCACAACCATCTGACCTGCCCCTTCGCTCTATGTCCGACTCGCTGCTCACACTCGATGCCCATAAGAAAAGCCCCGGGCCTGATGGCCCGGGGCTTTCAGCTAGGTCGCTCGCGTCAGCGCGTGGTCTGGCGGGCGGCCGGCTTCCCGAGCCGGTTACCAAACCAGAACCAAAACTGCGTGCGCATGGCAGGCACTATACAGCACCGCGTTCAGAACCCGCCGTAGTACACGGTGATCGTGCTGCCCGACGGCGCCTGCCCGGACGGGGTCACCGCGAACACCTTCTGTCCGGGGCCGAACGCCCTGCCGTTCACCTGGAAGCCGAGCTGCTGCAGTTGCTGCTCCACCTGCTGGAAGTCCTGTCCCGTCAGGTCGCCGGGGATATTGACCTCCGGCGGCCCGTTCGAGACGTAGACCGTGACCGTCGTCTGGCCAGGCGCCACCGGGGTGCCCTGGTCCGGGGACTGCCGGACGATGATGCCCTGCGGCTGGCTGCTGTCCACCTGCACGACGTTGAGCTGGATGTTGTTCGAGCCCGCCCAGCCCTGGATGGTCCCGATGTTCTGCCCGACGAGGTTGGGCAGCGGGATGCCCGCGACGACATCCACGTACACGGTACGGGTGGCCGGCCACGAGGTGCCTGCGGTCGGCGTGGTGCCCGTCACGGTCCCGACGGCGACACCGTCCGCGGCGACGTTCTTCGGCGTATCGCTCACGGTCAGCCCCGCCTTGCGCAGCACCGCGATGGCGCCCTGCAGGTTCTGCCCGGTCACCGGCGGCACCGTGATCATCTTCGGCCCCGCGGAGACGGTCAGCACGATCGTCGACCCGTGCACCGCGCGCCCGGACGGGGACATGCTGATCACGTCGCCCTTGGTCACGGCGTTGTCGGTCACCTGGGGACCGCGCTGCACCTCGAACCCGGCCTGGTGCAGTTCCCGCGTGGCGGCCGTCAGCGTCAGCCCGTCCACGGACGGCACCGGCGAGTACCGGCCCGACGTCAGCCACCAGCCGCCGAACACGAGCCCGAGCACCACCACCAGCGCGCCCACCAGGTACGCCAGCCGCCTGGTGAACAGCCACCGCTGCAGGAACGGCTCGTGGCCGCCGAAGGTGACCTCACCGTCGTACGGGGCCCCTTCGTACGCGGGACCGTGCCCGTACCCGGCGGGGACCGCGTCGTAGCCGTTCCCGCCGCCCACGACCATCGTGTGCGATCCGCCCGCAGGCGAGACCGGGCCGCTCGGGCTCCCCATGCCGATGGCCGCGACGGCGGCGCCAGCGCCGCCGTACCCCGGCCCAGGATCGGCCCACGCGCCGGTGATCGCGTCGCTCTCGTCGCCCGTGCCGCGCAGTGCCCTGACGGCGTGCAAGAACGCGCCCGCGTCCGGCGGCCGCTGCCGCGGGTCCCGGCTGGTGGCGGCCCGCACCAGCTGGTCCAGGGCGGGCGGAATGCCCCCGACGTAGGCGCTGACGGGCGGCACTTCCTCGTTGACGTGCTTGTACGCCACGGCCAGCGGGGATTCCCCGCTGTGCGGCTGCCGCGCGCTGAGCATCTCCCACAGCATCACGCCGGCCGCGTACACGTCCGTGCGGGAGTCGGTGACGCCGCCGGTGACCTGTTCCGGCGCGATATACGCGACGGTCCCGATGATCAAGCCCGACCGGGTGTTACCGGCCGCCGCCTGCGCCCTGGCCAGCCCGAAGTCCACGACCTTGACCCGCCCGTCGGCGGTCAGCAGCACGTTCTCCGGCTTGACGTCCCGGTGCACGATCCCGGCCTGGTGCGCGGCGGACAGCCCGGCCAGCATGGGGTCCATGACCTCGAGCGCCTCGCTCCAGGGCAGCCAGCCCCGCTCGCGCAGCAGGCTGCGCAGCGTCCGCCCCGGCACGTACTCCATCGACAGGTACAGGAACTGCCCGTCGGAGCCCTGGTCGAAGACCTGCACGATGTTGGGGTGGGACAGCCGCGCGACCGACTTGGCCTCGCCGATGAACCTGGCCACGAAGTCGGCGTCCCGCGCGAGCTCCGCGTGCATCACCTTGAGCGCCACCTGCCGCTCGAGCCGCGTGTCGGTGGCGAGGTACACGGTGGCCATGCCGCCGTGCGCGATGCGGGAGCGGACGTGATACCGGCGGTCGAGCATCCGGCCGATAAGCGCGTCAGCGAGGACAGATTCCATCACGGGCGATTTTACGTCCAGCGGCGCACGCAACGACTGTTAATCGCATTATCGGTGCGGCGGCGCCAGCGGGCTGCCGCCGCGTGCGGCCGTAGGCTGTGCAGGTCATGATTTATCCCGAACGTACCGTTGTGACTGGTGCTGGTCTCGCCGGATTCCGCACGGTGGAAGAGCTCAGGCGCCGTGGCTACTCCGGGCAGCTCACGCTGATCGGCGCGGAGGACCGGCCGCCGTATGACCGGCCGCCGTTGTCGAAGCGGGTGCTCACCGACGGGATCGACCCGTCGCTGAACGCGGACTTCGCCGCCCTCGACGTGGACTTCCGCCCGGCAGAAACAGCCGTCGCGCTCGAAGTGCCCGCGCCCGCCGCGGCCGCGCCCCCGGCCGCCGCCCTCGCTCCCGCCCAGCCGGCCCGGGAGTCCGCGCTGATCACGAATCGCGATAAGTACCCTTTTGACCATCTCGTTCTGGCGACAGGCTCGGTCCCCGTGACGCTGCCGGGGCCCGGGCCGCAGCGGGTGCTGCGGACGTATGACGACGCGCTGGCGCTGCGCGCGCTGCTGCGGCCGGGGCTGCGGCTCGCGATCGTCGGCGCCGGCTGGATCGGTGCCGAACTCGCGACGGCCGCCGCGGCGGCGGGCTGCCAGGTCACGGTCGTCGAGGCCGGTCCCGCGCCGCTCGCCGGCGCGCTCGGCGCCGCGGCAGGAGCGCGCACGGCGCCCTGGTACGAGCAGGCCGGGGTGGAGCTGCGGACCGGCACCGCGGTGGTGTCCGTGGAGGGCGGCGGGCTGGCGCTGGCCGGCGGCTGGCTCGCGGCCGACGAGATCGTCACCGCCGTCGGGGTGCGCCCCGCGGTGGGCTGGCTGGCCGGCTCAGGGCTGGTGCTGGACAACGGGGTCGCCGTCGATCCCGGGCTGCACGCCTCGCTGCCAGGCGTCTACGCGGCGGGGGACTGCGCGGCGTTCGCGTCGCTGCGGTTCGGCGTCCGGCTGCGGGTCGAGCACTGGGACACGGCGCTGCACGCGCCGGAGGTGGTCGCGGCCAACATCGCTGGCGGCGCCGAGGTCTACGACCCGGTGCCGTACTTCTGGTCCGAGCAGTTCGGCCGCATGGTCCAGTACGCCGGCCACCATTCCGCCGCCGACCGCCTCATCTGGCGCGGCGACCCGGACGCCGCTACGTGGTCGGCCTGCTGGCTGTCCGGGGACACGCCCCGGCTGACGGCCGTGCTGGTGGTGAACCGCCCGCGCGACCTGCTGCAGGGCCGCCGCCTGATCGCGGCAGGCGCCGCGGTCGACGCCGCCCGGCTCGCCGATCCCGCCGTCGCGGTCAAGGACGCCGCCCGCTAGCGCGCCGTCCATATGGGCACGTGTCGAAGTGCGGCTGATGGCCGGATATGCAAGACTCGGCCGTCGGGACGACGAGGGGAGAGGTCCAGCGTGGAAGACCGGATCGAACAACGGGTCACCGTCAGGGCCACCGTGGACGCCGTGTGGCAGCTCGTCACGCGACCTGGCTGGTGGCTGCCCGGCAGCGCAGCCGAGCCGGCCCGCGGTCCGGGACAGGTGACCGTGGAGTACGGGACCGACAAGCGCCCCTACGTCGTCGACGTGGTTCGCGTCGAGCCCAAGGGCTACGTCTCTTACCGCTGGGCGAGCGCGTTCGGCGGCGCCGAACCCGCGCCGAGCAGGTCCACCCTGGTCGAGTTCTACGTCCGGCCGGCCGGCGACGAGGTTGGCGTGACCGTGGTGGAGAGCGGCTTCGCGTCCCTTGACCTGCCCGACGCGCTGCGCGAGGACGAGTGGAAGGGCAACACCGGCGGCTGGCAGTACGAGATGGCAGCGCTGCGGGCCCGCGCCGAGCAGGGCCGCTGACGGCGGCAGCCGGACGGGTCTCCTGGGGCAAAAATGCCGTATTGTCAGGAAATGTCGGTGGTTTGGGAACCCCCGGGACGTGGGAAATTGGTCTCGTGGCACAGATAGACCCCGTGGCCGACGCTCTCGTCGGCGAATGGCTGTCACTCTCTGAGGTAGCCGTCCGGCTCAACATCCCCACCAGCCGCGTGAAGCAGCTGCTTCGCGACCGCAAGCTCGTGGCCGTCGTCAGGCCGGGCGGAGAACGCTCCGTTCCGGCGGCCTTCCTCGACGGCGGGCAGATCGTCAAGGGCCTCTGCGGGACGCTGACGGTGCTGTTCGACTGCGGCTTCGACGAGGAGGAAGCCCTCCGCTGGCTGTTCACGGCCGACGAGACCCTCCCGGGGACGCCGATCGAGGCGCTGTACAAGCACCGCGGCACCGAGGTCAACCGGCGCGCTCAGGCGCTCGCCTTCTAAACCCAGGGCACCACCCACCGGCTCGCCTTCAGGCACCTCCGGCGCTCCTGCACGCCTGCCGTGTGAGGCCGCGACGAGTGCTGGCCGCGGACCTGCCTCGCCCGCCCCAGGCTCTCCCAGCGCACGGGGCCGGCTCTGCCGCCGCCCGGCCCGGGCTCAGCATGAAATCAGCGGCTCAGGCCGGCCGCCCGCCCTCGCCGGCCGGCCGTCCCGGACGGCCAGGCAAAGATCTCAGCATTTCAACCTCTGTAAGTCGGCCGGGTCACCGATGTGCGTCCAGGGTCGCTGATCGTTGATCAACTTGTGGTTACGCCACAGAAAATTGGCCGATGGGTTATGCTGGGCCACATGCCGCCGAGACCGCGCCGATTCCATGCTGTCCCAGTCGTCCCTGCAGTCCCAGCCAGCGCGGTCCGCCGTCCGCGACCGCTGATCTCCGACCTGCTCAAGGCGGGCAGGCGGTCGTTCTCCTTCGAGTTCATGCCGCCGAAGACGCAGCTCGAGGAGCAGCAGCTGTGGCGGGCGATCCGGCAGCTCGAGCCGCTGAAGCCGACCTTCGTCTCGGTGACGTACGGCGCCGGCGGCTCCACCAGGGACCG
>DATBBI010000118.1:0-8430 GCA_036271115.1 Trebonia sp. | reverse complement strand
GCGGACATCCTCGCCAGCAGCAGCCGCGCGGTCATGTCGGCGCGCTCCAGGCTGCGGCCGAGCACCAGGAACCGCCAGGCGTCGTCGTGGCTCATCGTCGAGTCGGCGAGGCCGAAGAACAGCGCGGCCCGCTCCCTGATGAAGCGCAGGTAGACGTGGGGGCCGAGGCGTTCGGCGGCGCGTTTCTGGCCGGGCAGCGCGAGCGCGGTGACGTTCAGGCACTCCCACATCTCGCTGGAGATGACCTCCCGGATGCCGCGCACCCCGGCCCGCGCGCCGAGCACGGCGCCGGCGATCGCGCTAGGGCTGTGCGTGTCGTAGACCAGGCGGAACAGCACCGCGCCGACGTCGAGCGCGGCGTCGGGGTCGGCTTCCACGCCGAGGATGCCGAACAGCGCACGGCACTCCGCGTCCGAGCCGCCGCCCGCCGCGCCGAGCATCCGGTGCACGTACGCGTCGATCAGCCGCGCGGTGTCGTCGGCGCGCTCCACGTAGCGCCCGGTCCAGTACAGCGTCTCGGCGATCCGGCTGAGCAGCTCGCTGTTCACTGATCCGGACCGCTCTGCCTCCCGATGGCCGTGACCTCGGGTCCGCTGCTTCTTGCTGTTATCACGACTGGCTGAGGCGGATTCTGCTGGATTTGTCCCGAACGAGCGCTGGCCAGGACCCACGTGTCCTTGGATCCGCCGCCCTGGCTGGAGTTCACGACCAGCTCCCCCTCGGGAAGGGCCACCCGGGTCAGGCCGCCGGGCAGCACCCATACGTCGCTGCCGTCGTTCACCGCGAACGGCCGCAGGTCGATGTGCCGCGGCGCGAGCCTCTCCCCCACGAGCACCGGCGAGGTGGACAGCGCCACCGGCCGTTGCGCCAGCCAGCCGCGCGGGTTGGCCTGGACCTTGGCCTTGAGCACGGCGAGTTCTTCTGCCGTGGCGCGCGGGCCGATCACGATGCCCGCGCCGCCCGCGCCGTCGACCGGCTTGAGCACCAGCTGGTCCAGGTTGCCGAGCACCCAGCCGAGTGTCTCTTTGTCGTCGAGCCGGTGCGACTCCACGTTGTCGAGCAGCGGTTCCTCGCCGAGGTAGTACCTGATCAGGTCGGGCAGGTAGGTGTAGATCAGCTTGTCGTCGGCGACCCCATTGCCGATGCCGTTGGCGATCGTCACGTTGCCCGACCGCGCGGCGTTGAGCAGGCCGGGGCAGCCGAGCGCGGAATCGGGGCGGAAATGCAGCGGGTCGAGCCAGTCGTCATCCACCCTTCTGTAGATGACGTCCACTGGCCGCCTGCCGTGCGTGGTGTGCACGTAGACACGGTTGCGGTAGCAGAACAGGTCGCGGCCCTCGACGAGTTCCACGCCCATCAGCCGTGCCAGCAGGGTGTGCTCGAAGTACGCGGCGTTGTACACGCCGGGAGTGAGCACCACGACGAAGGGATCGACGACGCCGTGCGGCGCGGCGGCGCGCAGCGCGCCGAGCAGCCGTGACGGGTACTCGTCGACCTGGTGGACGCGCTGCTCGGCGAACAGGGCGGGGAAGGTCCTGGTCATGGCCAGCCGGTTCTCGATCACGTAGCTCACTCCGGACGGGACGCGCACGTTGTCCTCGAGAACCCGGAACCGGCCGGCCTCGTCCTTGACGAGATCGATGCCGGCGACGTGGACGCGCACTCCGTTCGGCGGGACGACCCCGGTGACCTCGCGGCGGAACTTCTCGCTCGTGAAGACGAGCCGCCACGGGACCACGCCGTCGTCGAACGCGCGGCCTTGCCCGTAGACGTCCGCGAGGAACGCCTCGAGCGCGTTGACCCGCTGCCTGACCCCGCTGGCGACGAGATCCCACTCGACGGCGTCGATGACCCGCGGTATGAGGTCGAGCGGGAACGGCCGTTCCTCCCCGGCGAAGTCGAAGGTGACCCCGCGGTCGGTGAACACCCGGGCCAGTTGGTCCGCGCGGAACCTCAGCTCGCCGGGATCCATCGGCTGCAGCACCGACACGAGCGCGTCGTAGGCCGCGCGCGGCTTGCCGGGCGCGGCGAACATCTCGTCCCAGGCCTCGGCGAGCCGGTAACCGTCGAAAATGTCCGCCACACCCTCCAGCGTAGACATCTGCTGTTCCACGTCCATTTCACCAGGTGACACAGATGTTTCGGACTATTTCCGGGCAATGACCTACCGGCCGTGTGGCTGGTTCGCGGCTGGGTCGCGGCTAGCACCGCTTCTTGCTGTTATCAGCATGATGGGATTAACGTGTCGAGTTCGGCACCGAAAACGGGGCCGAAGTCGACACAATCTTCGGCGCCCCGCTGCTTCTTGCTGTTATCAGCGCGGCGAGATTATCGTGCGGGATCCGGCGTCGAAAACCGGGCCAGATCCCGCACGATCTTCGATCCTGGCGTGCGCGCGGCCCGCTTCTTGCTGTTATCACGTCGGAGGCGGCGATCCTGCTGTACTGACCCTGGCCCCTCTTGCTGTTATGAGATCGAGGTGGAGTGCCCCAGCGCTTCATGCTGTTACCGGGGGTGGAGGTGTAGTGCGCTCCAATCCTTCTTGCTGTTATCAGGTTCAGGCCGAGCGGCCGCGGCGGTGTGGCGCCGGACGCTGATCACATGTGTCACTGCTGTTCACTTTGCAGACCTGGTGACCACTTTTCGAGGTGAGTTACCGGTCACAAGTGGTCATTTCGGCTACAAAGTGAGACTAGGTATAGACGGAGCCCGTCAGCTGTGGCTGGTGGTGCTCCTGGGGTGGCAACGGGGACGGCGGCTGGGAGAGTGGGACCGGGCCGCGGCTGGGAGGCTAGGCGGGGTGGGGACGGGTCGCGGCTGGGCGGGGTCGGGACGGGTCGCGGCTGGGCGGGGTGGGCCCGGGCTGCGGCCGGGTGGCGGCTGGGAGGGGTGGGGCGGGGTGGGCGGCGGCTAGCCTGGTGGGGAGAGAGGTGGCGATATGTACATTCCAGCTCATTTCGCGCCGGATGAGGCGACGGTCGGTGAGCTGTTGCGCAATCATGGCGCGGCCGACCTGGTGACGGTGACGGCGGAGGGGCTGGTGGCGACCATGCTGCCGTTCATCTATGTGCCGGAGGAGGGCGAGCACGGGGCGTTGCACGGGCACGTGGCGCGGAACAACCCGCAGTGGAAGCTGCCGGCCACCGGGGACTCGCTCGTAATCGTCCGGGGGCCTGACGCGTACATCACGCCCGGCTGGTACGCGTCCAAGACCGAGCACGGCCGGGTGGTGCCGACCTGGAACTACGTGACCGCACACGTGTACGGCCAGTTCGTGGTGCACGACGACCCGGTGTGGACAGAAGACCTCGTCCGCCGCCTCACCGCCAAGCACGAGGCGTACCGGGAGCACCCCTGGTCCCCCGACGACGCGCCGCGCGCGTTCATCGAGGGGCAGCTGCGCGCCATCGTCGGCGTGGAGCTGGTGATCAGCCGGATCGAGGCCAAGGCCAAGCTCAGCCAGAACCGGCCGACCGCCGACGTCGAAGGGGTCATCGCCGGGCTGCGCGAGCGGGGCGACGAGGCGATGGCCGACGCCGTCGAGCAGGCTCGCGAGGGGCAGCCCGCTAACGGGCACGCTGCTGACGGGCACACCGCTAGCAGAGCCGCCCGCGGCTAGTGAACGGCCGTTCTGCGGGCTAGCTCGGCTTCGCCGGCGGCGCGCATCGCCTCGAGGGGGGCGGGCTTGCCGGTCATGAGCTCGACCTGGGCGGCGGCCTGGTGCAGCAGCATCGCGAAGCCGTTCGCGACGATCGCCCCCGCGGCGGACGCCGCCTGGGCGAGCGGAGTGGGCCACGGGTCGTACACCACGTCGAGGACGGCCGCGGGTGCGCGGCCGGTCACCCGGATCCGCTCGGCATACCCGTCGGCCGCGCCCGCCGGGACGGTGGAGATCACCAGCCCAGGAGCGGCGTCCGTCAGGGCCGTGAGCGGGAGCAGCCGGACGGCGACGTGCAGCCGCTCGGCGGCCGCCAGCAGGTTCGTTGCCCGCGACGGGTCCCTGACCACGACGTCCGCGGCGGGGGCGCCGAGCTCGGCGAGCGCGGCGAGCGCCGAGCAGGCCGTCGCGCCGGCGCCGATGATCGTGACGCTGCCAGGCGCCGCGGCGCCCGCCTCGGTCAGCGCGTCGACGATGCCCTGCACGTCGGTGTTGTAGCCGTACCGGCCGTCCGGGCGGAACACCACCGTGTTCGCCCCTCCGGCGATCACCGCCAGCGGGTCGGTGTGGTCGAGCAGCGGCAGGACGGTCCGCTTCAGCGGCATCGTCAGCGACAGGCCGGCCCAGTCCGGGCCGCGGGAAGCGACGAAGGCCGCGAGGGCCTCCTCGTCGCACTCGACCGCCTCGTACGTCCAGTCGTCCAGGCCCAGCCCGGCGTAGGCCGCGCGGTGCAGCGCGGGCGACAGCGAGTGGGCGATGGGCGACCCGAGAACTGCGGCCTTCATCGGCCGGTCACTGCCCCTGCAGCGGGGTCGTGGAGAACTCCGACTTGCCGCCGGGCTTGGTCAGGAAGTACAGCCAGTTGCCTGACGCCGGGTGCAGGACGGCCTGGATCGCCGCGTCGCCCGGGTTGGAGATGGGTCCCGGCGGCAGGCCCGCGTTGAGGTACGTGTTGTACGGCCCCGGGGTTCTGGTCTCCGCGATCGTGGCGCTGACGGCGTACTTGCCGAGCCCGTAGAGCACCGTGCTGTCGAACTGCAGGTGCATGCCGATCGCGAGGCGGTTGGCGATGACGCGGGCGATCTTCGGGTAGTCGGAGACGGAGCCGCCTTCGGCCTGGGCGAGGCTCGCCTCGATGACCACCTGCGCGGACGAGAGGTGCACCCGCTGCGCGGCGGAGTTGATGTTGATCGCCTTCGCCTCGATGTCGTACCGCTGCACCATGGCCTTCAGGATCTGGGCGGCCGTCGCGTTGGGCTGGATCGTGTAGGTGGCGGGGAACAGGTAGCCCTCCACCTTGCCCTTGGCGTAAGACGGCAGGCCGAGCTGGGCCGGGTCGTTGATGACCGCCTGGAACTTCGACGCCGGGATCGACGTCTCCTTGGCGAGGATCAGGATGACCTGCGAGGCACGCTTGCCCTCCGGGACAGTCACTTTCAGCTGCACCCGGTTCTTCGTGTTGAGCAGCGCCGCCCACGCCAGGCTGGCCTGCATGTGCATGTGCAGCTTGTAGAAGCCCGCCTCGAGGCCAGGCGGCGTACCCGTGGTCGTGCCCGTGGTCGAAGTGGTCTGCTCGGCGGCCAGCTCGAACGCGCGGGCGCTCGCCACCACGCCGAGCGACTGCAGCCGCGGCCCGAGGCTGAACGCGGTGTCGCCGCTGTTCACCTGGACGGTCACCGAGCCGGTGCCCGGGCCCGCGTAGTCTGCCGGGTGGTACTTGTTCTCGTAGAGGTGGTAGACGTACAGGCCGCCGATCAGGATTGGGGTAAGGATCACCAGCAGCGCGATCCACGGGGCCAGGCGGCGGATCGTGCTGCGCCGCCGGGGGGCGCCGCCGTCGTCGTCCCAGCCGCCGCCACCTCCCCTGCCGCCGCCGGGGCCGTCGTCGCGGCCGCGCCGGCCGCGACGTGAACGGTCGTCGACGTCCTCGTACCCGGGGTAGCCGCCGGCCTGGCCCTGGCCGAAGCCGGGCAGGAAGCCCGAGTCGCCGCCGGGGTCGCCGCCCCAGCCCTGCTGGCCGCCCGGGGCGCCAGGGGCGCCCTGACCGTATCCGGTGTCGCCGCGGCCCTGACCGTATCCGGTGTCGCCGCGGCCCGGGTAGCCGCCGCCGGGGTACGCGTCACCCGGGTAGCCCTCGCCCGGATAGCCGTCGGACGCACGGGCCGGCGCCCCGCGGCGCGGGTCGCGAGGGTCGTACCCGCCCTGCTGCTGACCGCCGCCCGGCCAGGCCTGCTCCGCGTCGGCGTCGCGCCGCGCGTGCCGCCGGGAGCCGCGCGGCTGAGGCTGTCCCTGGGGCGCTCCCCACGGATCAGGCTGCCCGCCCTGCTGGCCGTAGCCCCGCGGGTCGTAGTCCTGACCGTAGCCCTGCGATCCGTATCCCTGGTCGCGTGGTTGCTGCTGGCTGGGGCCAGGGCCCTGGCCCTGGGCGCGGCCGGAGCCGCCAACCTGGCCCGCATAGCCGCGAGGCTGGCCGGGGCGACGCCGGCCGCGCGCGTCGTAACCCAGCTCGTCGTAGCCCTGTTCGTCGTAGCCCTGTTCGTCGTAGCCCTGCTCGTCGTAGCCCTGGCCGCCGTAGCCCTGCCCGTCGTCGCCGCCGCGGCCGCCGTAGCCGCTCACTGCGCGGTCCCGGCCCGGCCGGGCGCCGGTGATACCAGTTCGCCGGGCGCCCGGCCCGTGCGCCGTTCGGACTCCAGCGCCGCCTCGAGCAGCACCGCGGCTGCGGCGGCGTCGACGGTCTGCCGCCGCGCGCGTGAGTCATGGCCGCCCGCGCGCAGCGCGTCGTGCGCGGTGGCGGTGGTGAACCGCTCGTCGACGAGACGCACCGGCAGCGGCGCGACGCGGGCCGCGAGGTCGGCGGCGAACTGCTTCGCGCCGGCCGCGGCAGGCCCTTCACGGCCGGACAGTGACCTGGGAAGGCCCACCAAGATCTCCATTGCTTCTTCGGCCGCTGCCAGCTCGGCGAGCGCGTCCAGGGCGCGCTTGCCTTGCCGCACGACGGTCAACGGGGTAGCGAGCACGCCGCCGGGATCGCTGCGTGCCACGCCAATGCGGACGGAACCAGGATCAACGGCCAGGCGCACCCCTGACCTCACTGGGCTTGCCGGCCGCGAGAGCATGGCATCACGTTACCTGGCGGTTATCCCGCTGTCCCGCAATGCGACACGAACGGCCTCGAACGCAGCGCTTATCGAAGCGGCCGCAGCCTCCCCTGTGCCCGGCGCGCCGCCGCCCTGCGCGATGTCCGGCTTGCCGCCGCCGCCACCGCCGAGCGCCCTCGCCGCGCCGCCGACCAGCGCACCTGCCGCGAGCCCCGCCGACCGGCCCGCCTCGTTGACCGCGATCACCACGACCGGCCGGTCCGCGGGCACGCCGGTGATCATCACCACACCGGGCCGCTGGGCCGCGATCCTGCCCCGCACGTCCAGCGCGAGCCTGCGCACCGCGTCGGCGTCGGTGCCGTCCGGCACCTGGTGCGCCACGAACGCCACACCGCCGATGTCCTCCGCCGCCGCGGCGATCTCGCTCGCGGACTCCAGCAGCGCCGCCGAGCGGAGCTTGTTCAGCTCGCGCTCCGCCTCGCGGAGCCTGCTCACCACGCCGGAGATGCGCTCTGGCAGCTCCTCCGGGCGCGCCTTCAGCTGCTCGCTGAGCTGGCTGACCAGCACGCTCTCGCGCGCGAGGAAACGGAACGCGTCGATGCCGACCAGCGCCTCGATCCGGCGCACGCCGGACCCGATCGACGACTCGCCGAGCAGCTTCACCAGGCCAAGCTGCCCGGAGCGAGCCACGTGGGTGCCGCCGCACAGCTCACGGGAGTACTCGCCGACCTCGACGATGCGGACCTCACTGCCGTACTTCTCGCCGAACAGGGCCAGCGCCCCCATCGAGCGCGCCTCGTCGAGCGAGGTGTGGAACGCCCGCACGGTCAGGTCGTTGATGAGGACCCTGTTGACCTCGTCCTCCACCTCGCGCAGTACCGACACCGGCACCGCGCCCGTCGCGGTGAAGTCGAACCGCAGCCGGCCAGGCGCGTTCTCCGACCCGGCCTGTGCCGCCGACTCGCCGAGCGCGCCGCGCAGCGCGCGGTGCACCAGGTGGGTGGCGGTGTGCGAGCGGGAGGTCGCCCGGCGCCGTTCGATCTCGATCTCCGCGTGCGCCGGCGAGCCGACGGTCACCTCACCGAAGCGGACCACGCCGCGGTGCACGATCAGGCCAGGCAGCGGCGCCTGCACGTCCGTCACTTCGATCTCGGCCGGGCCGCTCGGGCCGTCGGTCCTGATCACGCCCTGGTCGGCGAGCTGACCGCCGCCTTCGGCGTAGAACGGGGTGCGGTCCAGCACCACGGAGACGCCGTCGCCCTGCACCGCGGCCCGCACCGGCACCCCGCCGGACAGCAGCCCGACCACGGTCGCCTCGCCCGCGGTCAGGTCATAGCCGGTGAACGTGACCTTGCCCGCCTGCTCGAGCAGCGACGCGTACACCGAGATGTCGGCGTTGCCGGTCTTCTTCTCCGTCGCGTCCTTCTTGGCCCGCGCCCGCTGCTCGTCCATCAGCCGGCGGAACCCGTCCTCGTCCACGGAAAGGCCCTGCTCCGCCGCCATCTCCAGGGTCAGGTCGATCGGGAAGCCGTAGGTGTCGTGCAGCTGGAACGCCTGCTCGCCGGACAGCACGGACGCCTTCTTGCGGCGCGTCTCCTCCACCGCCACGTCGAAGATCGCGGTGCCGGTGCGCAGCGTGCTCGCGAACGCCGCCTCTTCCGCGTCGACGACCGC
>DATBBI010000117.1:0-2473 GCA_036271115.1 Trebonia sp. | reverse complement strand
CGGTCCGACGACGTGGCCGCGCAGATCAGGAACCTGATCATCAGGGAGCGGCTCGCCGAGGGCGCGCGGCTGCCGGCGGAACGCGAGCTGGCCGAGCGGTTCTGCGCCAGCAGGCCGACGGTCAGCCAGGCGCTGCGGTCGCTGTCCCTGATGGGCCTGGTGGAGATCAGGCACGGGTCGGGCGCGTACGTGGTCCGCAGGCCCGAGGCGATGGTCACCGCGTCGGTGAACCTCATGCTCGACCTGGACAGGGACTCGGCCGGGCACCTGATGGAGCTGCGGCTGTGGCTGGAGGACACCGGAGTCAGGGAGGCCTGTGCCGCCGCCCGCGACGGGGCGGCCGCAGACCCGGCCGCGGCCGGGATGTTCGCGGCGCTCGACCGGCTGCGGGACACGGGCGGAACGACGTCCGAGCTCGTCGCGGCCGACACGGTCTTCCACGCGGCCGTCGTGCGCGCCGCGGGCAACCCGTACCTGACGGCGATCTACGAGAGCGTGCACGGCGCGGTGCTGTCCTATCAGCTGCGGTCCTGGGTGGACACCGACTCGGCGCCGCTGTGGCTGCGGCACGGCAGCCCTGAGCACCAGTGGGCGCTGCACGAGCCCATCGCCGCCGCGGTCGCCGCTGGCGACGCGGACGCCGCGCGGGCGGCCGTCCGCCGCCACCACGAGGCGATGCTCGCCCACCTGCCCCACGCCCGGCCGGCGCGCTAGAGCCGGGACGTGACCGGCGCGATCAGCCGGTGGCGTTGAGCCAGCGGACCGGGGCGCCGTCGCTGGCGCGGCGGAACGGCTCGAGCTCGTTGTCCCACGCCGTGCCCAGCAGGCGCTCCAGTTCGGTGTCGAGCACCGTGGTGCCGGTGGCGGCGATCGTGAGCGCGGCGCGCAGCCGGTTCTCCGGGACCAGGATGTCGCCGTTGGCGCTCGTCACGGCGGAGAAGATGCCCAGGTTCGGCGTGTAGCTGTAGCGCACCCCGTCACAGCCGGGGGACGCCTCCTCGGCCACCTCGAAGCGCAGCCGGTTCCAGCCGGCCAGCGCCGAAGTGATCGCGCCTGCCGTGCCCGGCCGGCCCTGCCAGGTCACCTCGGCACGAACAGACCCTGGGGCAGCGGGCTGGCTGACCCAGGGCATGCTGACAGTGGCCCCTACGGTCCCCGCCACTGCCCACTCGATGTGTGAGCAGAGCGCAGGGGGCGCCGAATGGACCTGCAGAACCCCATAAACCGACACCGGTGCCTCCCTAGACGAGGTTCGCCTTCCCCAGCGGCCTCGCGGGCGGCACCTGTGACCTAACTCGCCACAGGTTGCCCGGTGTCTGTGTCATATTGTGCCGTACGTCCTCCGGAGATACCAGTGCCACGCGCTAGAAAACCTCGCCGGCGTCCGAGCATGACCAGCGCGGCGAGCGCGGCGATCACGACGCCGGCCCACATGACGTAATCGCCGGCCTGGTCGTAGAACGTCCTCGCGGAGGTCGCGGGCAGCGTCTCCCTGACCGTCACCACGCCGCGGCCCGACTGGTCCAGCCAGGCCTGTTGCCTGCCGCGGGCGTCGAACGCCACCGTGTCGCCGGTCAGCGCGGCCTGCACGACCGGCCTGCCTGTCTCCGCGGCTCGCAGCGCCCCGAGCGACGCTTGCTGGTCAGGCCCCCAGGTGTCCTGGAAGGTCGGCGTGGAGGACTGGTAGACGATCAGCTGGGCGCCGTGGTCCGCGTCGACTCGCGACATGTCGGGGAACGCGGACTCGAAGCAAACGAGCACGCCGATCGGCAGCGCGCGGCCCGCCCTGTCGGTCGCGTTGAGCACGTGCGCGCCGTCGCCTGGCACCATGTTGGACCCGGCCGCCTTGCTGATGTCGGTGAGCCAGCCGAGCTGCGCCCGGAACGGGATGTACTCGCCCAACGGCACCAGCCGGGTCTTGGCGTAGATGCCCTTGATGCCCGACGGGGCGACCAGCACTGCCCACTTCTCATGTCCCTTGCCAGGCGGCGTGGCGTCCTGGCTGACCAGGATCTCGGCGCCGTCCTCGGCGGACAGCTTCTCGATCTGCCGGAGCACGGCGCTGGAGGACCGCAGCGTCAGATCCTCGCCGATGCTGCTTTCGCCCCAGACGATCAGGTCGGGCTTGACGCCACTCAGGCTGCCGCCCTGGCTGAGCTGAGCGGTCAGCGTCTCGCTGGCGTCCGCGCGCAGGACGGGGTTGTTCACCACGCCCGGCTGCACCAGGGCGACCGTGATGGACCGCGTGCCGGGGAACGGCGCCGTGAGCGCGAACGCCAGCGGCCCGGCCCCGGCCACGACGACCAGGGCCGCGACGCCGGCTGCGGCCAGTGCGATCCGCCGCGAGCTGGCGGCCGGGGCGCCGGAGGCGCCAGGGGTGCCGGGCGCGAACGCGGCGGGGAAGGCGGCGCCGAGTGCCGCGGTGATCGCCACGTTCGCCATCACGAGGGCCACGCTGACCAGCCACACTCCG
>DATBBI010000116.1:0-10715 GCA_036271115.1 Trebonia sp. | reverse complement strand
ACCGGGCGCTTCTTGATCTGCTGGCCGGCCTGGGTCGCCTGCTGCTTCGCCTGGTTCGCTCTGTCCTGAAGCCGCAGCTGCCGGGTCGCCTCGGTCGCCTTGCCCTTCAGCCGCGCGGTCAGCTGGCCCAGCTTCTGCTGTGCTCGCGCCTTCACGGCCACCTTGGCGGTGAGGGCTTCTACCGTCTCGCCGAGTTGCTCGCGGGTCTGCTCGATTTCCTTTTCCAGCTCCTGCTGGTCGTCAGGTGACGTGGTCACCGGTGCATCCTTTCCTTTACTTCTTCGACATCGGCCTTGGTCCCCTCGACGGCCTGTTCCGGCATGGGAGGCGTGGCACGCCGCATCCTGCTTCTCCCCATGAGCGCCGCCACCGCACTGACGACGAACAGCGCGAGGCCGACGATCAGCGCGGCCAGCCATGGCCGGATCTCCCCTGCGATCGCGATGATCACCGCGGCGATCACGCACGCGATGGCGTACAAGGCGACCAGCCCGCTGGCGCCGTACAGCCCGACGCCGAAGCCCGCGAACTTCCCCTTGCGGGCCAGCTCGAGCTTCGCCATCTTCAGCTCGTCGCGCACCAGCGTGGACACCTGCTCGGACAATTGCTTTACAAGCTCGCCCGTCGATGCCTCTCGCTCTGGAGGCATTTTCGCCGAACTCGACACCATCACGCTCACCGCCTTTCCCTTCTAGGCAGTTCGCTCTACCCGGGCATCCGCACGCGTAACATCCCTCGGCGGCTCGATCGGCCGTCATCGTCAGTCACCGCCGACGGAGAATTTATTCGCCCGTCACCCCGTCGATGCGCTCGCGCAGCAGGTCCGCGTGACCCAGGTGCCGGGCGTACTCCTTGATCAGGTATAGGTAGAACCAGCGCAACGTGTACGCGTTTGTCTTGCCGAAGGTGTCGTCAAGCTCGCGCGCCGCCATGATTTCCCTAGTCCGTGCGCAGTGCGCGCTGAATGTCTCCAGGTCTTCCGCCACACCGGCGGCGGTGACCGCCTCGAAGTCGGCGTCCTCGTCTTCGTCGGTGCAGTACAGCAGGCCGGTGCCCCAGTCGGCCAGCCGGTGCCCGTACATCCGCTCCATCTCCGTCATGTGCCGGACGAGGCCGAGCAGCGACATCGGCGACGGCTCGCACGACCGGGCGACGAGTTGCTCGCCGGTCAGCCCCTCGCACTTAGCGAGCAACGTGACCCGGTAGTAGTCCAGCCAGCCGTCGAGCAGGCTCCGCTCATCGCCCGAGCCTCCCGGCATGATCCGCTCTGCCATCCGCACCTCCGCACCGCCTCGGTTCCGGGTAAGCAAAGAGGCCCTTGCGCCGGCGGAAGGGCCTCTGACGCGGAGCCGCCTATCGGAATCGAACCGATGACCTACGCATTACGAGTGCGTCGCTCTGACCGACTGAGCTAAGGCGGCGTGCCGTCCTCGCGGACGACGGCCCCGTGAGTCTACAGCGTCCCCTGGCTGCGCTGTCGCCTCCACGCCGTCTCCACGGGATCTCCATGCCCTTGTCAGCCGGGCTGTTCAGCGTGGAAACCCAGCGGCTGCGGAGGTTACGCGATGGACATCGACGCTGAACAGACCGACTTGTGCCACTATGCCGAAGCTCATCAGCAGCGGATCGATCACCTCCGGGCGAGAATTGACCGGTCGATGCGAGAGCTACGCGTGCACGAAACGATCAAGGGTCTCGCCGGCAACAGCCAACTGCCCTATGCGATGCGCGGTCTGGTGAAAATGCCGGGCGCGGAGTGGGCGAGCGCGCGCGCCGTGCACGTCTTCCTCGCCGAGTACGGGGTGAACGTTCCCGCCGAGTGGGACATCAGGGTGCTGTGCTCACTGGACGACTTCACGGTCGTTGCCACTAACCGCGACGACTGGTTTCCTGCGAACCTGTCGTGGAGTTTAAGGGAGGGTTTCAACGGGCGTGTCACGAACAACTCGCCGCGTGAGCTGCAGCGGGCCGCTGCGGCAGCGGATAGGTGAGCACCATGGGCGCCATTACCGAGCTGCACTGGGTCAATAATTACTCGAGCAGCGCTCTCACCATCACGAACGTTGAGCCCGATCCCGTCTTCGCGGTGACCTGCCCGCCAGGACGCTCAACTTTCATTTCTGAGCAGTGGATTCCGTGGTGCAGCCGGGGGTCCGACTTCGCGGCTCACCACATCGCCATCACCCTGAACGGGGTCACGTTCTTCGTGTGGCAGGACACCGATAGCGACGGCAACTGGGTACGCCTCTCGACGGCCGGCTACACGTCAAGCAGCATCCCTCCGGAATGCGTCCCGGCAGAACACTTTCCCGGCAGCGCCATGGAGGGCGGCGACAGGAACGTAGAGGTTTCGCCGGGCGGGGCACTTCGCCTGGTCAACGTCTAGGCCGGTGCGGGTGGAGCCGCCTATCGGAATCGAACCGATGACCTACGCATTACGAGTGCGTCGCTCTGACCGACTGAGCTAAGGCGGCATGCCGTCCTCGCGGACGGCGCTCCGTAAGTTTACCGGGTTCGGCGAGGGCGCCGCCGCACGCGCCCAGACCGCGCGCGGGAGAATCGGATCGTGAGGCTGACCACAGAAGACGCACGGGAGAGGTTCGCCGCCCAGCGCGCGGCGCGGCTCGCCACGGCCGGGCGGGACGGCCGGCCGCACGTGGTCCCCGTCACGTTCGCGGTGGACGGGGACCGGATCTGCACCGCCGTGGACCACAAGCCCAAGACGACACCGAACCTGCGGCGGCTGCGGAACATCGCGGAGAATCCCCGGGTCGCGCTGCTCGCCGACCACTACACCGACGACTGGGCCGGACTCTGGTGGGTCCGCGTCGACGGCCGCGCGAGCATCGTCACCGCCGAGACCGCGATGCAGCCCTACCTGGACCTGCTGGCCGGGCGGTACGGGCAGTACCGGCAGGCACGCCCGGCCGGCCCGGTCATCGTGATCGAGGCCGAACGCTGGACCGGCTGGTCCGGCAATGCCTAGACGAAATCCGCTCCCTCCGATCGTCATACCGGTAGCAGCGAAAGGGAGGCGGCAATGAGCAAGCTGGACAAGACCTTCACGGCGACCTTGCTGAAGAGCCCGAGCAAGGGCGGCTGGACCTACGTCGTCATGCCCGGTTCCGTGGACTACTTCGGCACCCGCGGGCTGGTGAAGGTTCGCGGCACCGTGGACGGCAGGCCGTTCCAGAGCTCCTTCATGGCCCTCGGCGACGGTACGCACAAGCTGCCGATCAAGACCGACCTGCGCAAATCGATCGGCAAGGAGGCCGGCGAGACGGTCACGGTCTGCCTGGAAGAGCGCATCGACCGGTAATCAGGGTGACGGCCTGACGCCCGGCGGCCTAGCCGTCGGCGAGCCAGCGGCGGTAGACCTCGGTCAGGTCCGAGCGCATCTCCGGCGACAGGTCCTCGGGCTCGAGCCGGCCGGCCAGCCGGATCGTCTCGCGCATCTGGGCGAGGTACTCCGTGCACAGCGGGCACCCCGAAAGGTGCTTCTCCAGCCGCCGCCGGTCCGAACGCGACAGCCCATCCTCCAGGTACGCCGTCACCATCTCGACCACCTGCTGGCACACGAGATCGCGGCGGAACACGCTAAGCAGACTGATGTTCATCGCGACCCTCCCAGCTCCGCCTCGAGCACCTGCCGCAGCTTGCCGCGGCCCCGGTGCAGCAGCACCCGCTGGTTCGCCTCACTGATCGAGAGCACCGAGCATACTTCCGCACTGGTCAGCCCCTCGACGTCGCGGAGCACCACGACCTCACGCTGGCGCCCGGGCAGCCCGTCGATCGCCCCGCGAAGCAGCCCGGTGAGCTTCAGCGCGTCGACTCGCGACTCGGCCTCCTCGATCCAGTGCTCGGGCGGTGACACCCAGGCCCCGCCGGGGCCGAAGCGGGACGCGTCCACTACCGGCCCCGCGTCGGCCACAGGAAAGCTCCTGGATTCCCGCACCCCGGCGGAACGCGCCCGGTTCACCAGGATGGAAAACAGCCATGTCTTCAGCGACGACCGGCCCTCGAACGCGGCCAGTCCGCGCAGCACGGCCAGCCAGGTGTCCTGGACGACCTCTTCCGCGATCGCCCGGCTGGGCACGAACGACAGCGCGAGCCGCAGCATGGAACCGTTGTAGCGCTCCACGAGCGCGACGAAGGCGCGCTCGTCCCCGGCGCGAAGCCGGCGGCGCAATTCCGCGTCTGGTTCCATCGCTGGCAGCGTATCGTCCGTGGCGACGGCCGGCCGGAGAGCACCCATAACAGTTCTCCTCCGGCCGGCCGTGCCCCAGCTCAGAGCGCCGCGATCCCTTCGCCGCCAGCCGCGCCGGCCACGGTGACCGATCCGAGCGACGTCAGCGCGCCGCCGGCGCCGACGGCGAACTCATCGACGATCCCCGCCGCCCCGGCCTGCACGTACAGGAAACCGCCCGCCGCCGAGGCGTCCACGGTTCCCGCGTCGGTCAACGCGTTCCCGAGCGCGGTCAGCTGGCCGGCGCCGTCGACCGTGTACCCGCTCACCGAGCCGCTGCCGGCGTTGGAGGCGTAGAAGTACCGGCCCGCGGGGGCCACCCAGCAGGTCGCCGCCTGGCCGGTGTCGGCGATCGCCAGCTGCGTCAGCACGCCGCCCGACAGGGCGAACGTCGCCAGGGCGTTCGGTCCGGCCTCCGCGATCAGCACGTGCCCGGCGCGGTCGAAGGAGATCGCGAACGGTACCGCGCCCGGCTCGGAGTTCACCACCGGCGACCGCGACAGCCGTCCGTCGGGCCGCACGGCGAACACGTCCACGCTGTTGCCGTTCGCCTTCGTGGTCACGAGGATCCGCGACCCGTCAGGCGTGAACGCCACCTGCCCGGGCGTGTTCGTGAACTGCGGCGTCGCGTTCGGGTCGAGGCCGAGCCGCCGCGAAGAGCCGGGGATCGGCGTTAGGTGACCGTCCCCGATCCGGTATCCGTAGAGCGTCCCGCCGCCAAGCGCATCCAGAACGTACGCGTGGTCCCCGTGCACCGTCACACTGACCGGGAAGGCGCCGCCGGACCAGATGACCTGGCGCAGTTCCAGCCGGTCGCCGAAAACCCGGAACACGGAGACGGTGTCACTGCCCGCGTTGACCGCGAACAGCAGCCCATGCTCGTCGTCGTATGTCAGCGACCCCTGGGACGCCAGGTGGTCGACCACCGAGCCGCTGAGGATCCCGCCGAGGCCACCGGTCGGGTAGGTGCCCGCCAGCGTCAGCGTGCCGTCCGGCGCGCGGTGGTAGGCGGCCACCGCGTTGCCCGCGGTGTTGTCGGTCTGCACGAAGACGGCGCCGGTGCTCCCGCTGTCTCCTGCGCTGGCGGCCGGCGACGCGAACGCCGGCGCGGCCAGGGCCGTCGCGGCCGTCATGGCCAGCATGCCGACGCCGATGGCGGGCACCAGACGACTGAGTACCTTCACAAGTTTGCCCCTTCCGTGGGGAACGCGTGGACAGGACGCAGCTGCGCCCGTTCAGTCCCCACGGGGGCGAAAGCGTTACGGGCAGACGGTGCCGGAACGCGGGACGTGCAGCGAGATCAGGTACGAGTCGACGGTGCTGTCGACGCACGAGCTGCCCTGAAAGTAGGAGGTGTGGCCCTCGCCGTTCCAGCCGAGCAGCACGCCGGAGGCGAGGTCGCGGGACAGGTTGACCGCCCACTGGTACGGCGTCGCGGGGTCGTGCAGGTCGCCGACCACGAGGATCGGCGGCGCCACGGCGGCGCGGATGTTCAGCGCGGCCGGCGGCACCGGCCAGTACGCGCAGGGCAGCGATCCCCACACATTCGACGCGCCGAACAGCGGTGCGGCCTTCGCCGCGGCCGCCGCTGCCGCCGCGTAGGCGGAGACCGTACGCGGCCATGGCCGGTCCACGCAGTCGACAGACAGCTCCGCGTCGGCCAGGTTGCTGTAGGTGCCGTTCGGGTTCCGCTCGAGCAGCGAGTCCGCGATCTCGAGGAGGATGGTCCCGTCGCCGCCGAAGGCACCGGACAGCGCGCTCTTCAGCAGCGGCCATTCCGGCCGCTCGTACAGCGCCGCCTCGATCCCGGTCTCCAGCATCGCGCCGTTGGCCGGCTGGCCGTCGCCGAGCAGGTTGGTGAGCGGATGCGCAGTCGCGGCACTGAGCAGGCCCGCGACCTTGGCTTCCGCGCCGCTCGCGCTGTTCCCCAGCGGGCAGTCTTGCTGGCTGGCGCACCAGGCCGCGAACTGGCCGAACGCGGACTCGAACCCGGCCGCCTGGGTCACGTCGAGCTGCAGGCCGCTTGCCTTGGGGTCGACGGCGCCGTCCAGCACCAGCGCCCGCACCTTGGACGGGAACTGCTGCGCGTAAGAGGCGCCGAGGTACGTTCCGTATGACTTCCCCAGGTACGTGAGGGCGTGTTCGCCCAGCGCGGCGCGCAGCACGTCCATGTCCTTCGCCGCGTTCACCGTGCCCATGTGCGGCAGCAGGGCGGCGGCGTTGCGGGCGCACTCCGCCGCGTAGAGCTTGCTCTCCGAGATCAAGGTCGCGAGCTGCGCGGTGTTGGCCGGATCGGCGTTGGTCGCGAAGTAGGTGTCGAGCTGCGGGCCGGTCATGCAGCGCACCGCGGGCAGGCTGCCGCCGACACCCCGCGGGTCAAAGCCGACGATGTCGAACCGGTTCAGCACTTCCTGGGTGAACTCGCCGGAGCGGGCGCCGAGCGCGTACTCGACGCCGGACCCGCCAGGGCCGCCGGGGTTGATCACCAGCGCGCCGACCCGGCTGGCCGGATCGGCGGCCGGCAGCTTGACGACGGGGAGCGAAAACCTGGGCCCGGCCGGGCGGCTGTAGTCGAACGGGACGTACAGCCGCGCGCACTCGAAGCCCTTGTCGCATGACTGCCAGCTCAGCCGCTGCGCGTAGTACCCGGCGATGGTGACCGGCGGAGGGCCGGCCGGCGCGGCGCCGGCCGGCGTGGAGCTCGCTGCCGGGGCCGGCTGGGACGTCGCGGGGCTCCCCGCCGTGCAGGCTGAGACCAGAAGGGCGATAACCACGGCCGCCGCGGCGCCCAGCCACAAGTTCTTACTACGCATCGCCATCACGATGGATAGTTAGGCACACCATAGGGTGCAAAACTATCCGCTATCCCTTGCCGTACATGGAGTCGTAAGCCTTGCGGGAGCCGCAGACGCTCGCGCGGGAGCAGGCGCAGGTGCGGCCGTCCGCAGTCAGCTTGACGACCACGGTGTCGGACGGCACGTTGTGCCCCACAACGGTCCCGGCGCCTTCCGGCGTGTCCACCTGCGTGCCGGCGCGCGGCGCGTCCTTCTTGAACTCCTGGTAGAGCGGATGCTCGTACTTGAGGCAGCACATCAGGCGGCCGCACGCGCCCGCGATGCGCAGCGGGTTGACCGGCAGGTCCTGGTCCTTCGCCATCCGGACCGACACCGGCTCGAAGTCCTTGAGGAACGTCGCGCAGCACAGGTCCCGGCCGCACGGGCCGATGCCGCCCTGCAGCCGCGCCTCGTCCCGAGGACCGATCTGCCGCAGCTCGACCCGGGCGCGCAGCCGCGCGGCGAGGTCCCGGACCAGCGCGCGGAAGTCCACCCGGTGCGGCGCGCTGAAGTAGACCGTGAACACGTTCGTGGCCGACAGGTAGTCGACCGCGGTGATCTTCATCGGCAGCTCGTGCTCGCGGATCAGCCGCTTCGCGGCCAGCCGCCCCTCGGCGCGGCGCCGCCGGTTCTCCTCGTCCCTAGCGAGGTCCTCCTCGCCAGCTAGGCCGGCGCAGACCGGGAGGCCGCCGACCTCCTCGGACACCCACTGCGGCGCCCAGACGCACTCGGCCACCTCAGGACCGCCGTCGGTGGGCACCAGCACCTTGTCGCCGATCTTCGGCTCGTACTCCCCGGGATCCAGGTAATACAGCCGCCCGTACCGTTCGAAGCTCACCGCCATCATCATGCCCACCGATACAGGGTAAACGCTGCACGGCGAAATGGTCACCAACGGGTAACACCAGGCAGGTCACCTTGTATCATTCTTAACTTTCGATAACATTGCGCTCTGGTGTCTCGCAGGTGAGGCACCAGGGGGTGTTAGAGCGTGTTGACAAGTGGAGCGACCAGGGGCTGGGGACTGCTGTTACGCGCTCGATTTCTTTGCAGCCAGGAGGTTCGCGTGACAACCCTAAAGAAGCGTGCCAAATTTGCCGGACTGGCCAGCATGGCGCTGGCCGCGACCAGCGCGGCGGTCCTGTTCGCGTCGCAGGCCGCGTTCGCCACCGCCGCGCCAGGCGACAACGGCACCGTCAAGGTCCATGACTCCACTACTCCCGTGACCGATCACCAGAACGACCCGCAAGACGTTTGCCAGTTTTACCTCGACGGGTTCGGCTTCGATGGTGCCCAGTCGGTGACCTGGTACATCGACTCGTGGCCGCCCACCGGCAACAAGACAGAAGTTCTCAACGGCTCGCTGACCATGGACGCCAGCGGTGACGGGTACACCGATAACCAGTCGCTGCCGAACGGGCACTACAAGCTCTTCTGGAACTTCACCGGCGAGAACGGTGCCGCCAAGCAAAAGGTGTTCTGGGTGAAGTGCCCGGCGGCGGAGCCGACACCGACGTCTACGACGCCGGATGGAACGCCCACGGGGACACCGACGACGCCGGCGCCGGATTGCACCTGCGCCAGCACCCCGCCGACCACCCCACCGCCGACCACGCCCGCGCCGACGGTGACGCCGACCGCACCGCCGCCGCCCGCTCCGGCGCCAGTGGCGGTGACAGGCTCCCTTCCGGTAACGGGCTGAGGCTCCAGAAGGGCACCGCCGGAGAGATAGTCACGGTCCCATAACTACAACGTGGTCTAACCCGTAACATGTCTGTCTTTCGATAGCATTGCGCCCTGGTGTCCCACAAACCGGGACACCAGCGCATTGCAGCGCGATGACAAGCGGAGCAACCGGCCTGAGCCCCACTGTCCGCGCACCCGATTTTCCGCAGCCAGGAGGAATCGCGTGACGGCATTGAAGCTAACGAAGCGTGGAAAGATTGCCGGTCTTGCCAGCATGGCGCTGGCCGCCACCAGCTTGACGGTAATGTTCGCCTCGCACTCCGCGCTGGCGTCGACGTCGCCGACGCCCACTAGTACGACCTCGACATACACCACGCCACCGCCGCCCCCGCCGACGTCGCCGCAGCCCACTTGCACCTGCCAGGAGACGCCGACGGCCACGCCGACCACGGTGACGCCGCCGCCGACCACGCCTGTGCCCACGCCGACGCCGACGCCGACGTCGGCCGCTCCGGCGCCAGTGGCGGTGACCGGCTCCCTGCCAGTGACGGGCTGATGCCGCTCGCCAATGACGGCCGGCGGATGCGCCGCGGGCCAGGGCGTGTCCGCCGGATCAGGCTGAAAGCCGCTGCCGGAGCCGTTCCGGCAGCGGCGGCTGCCGCCCTCGTCGCCGTATCGCTGAGCGGGTGCGGCGGCTCACAGCCTGCCGCGAATTCGGCTACGCAGCAGTACGTCGTGCCGCCGGTCAGCGTCTCCGCGGCGCAGGCCGCCAAGCTGCCCCAGGCGACGACGTACGCCACCATCCCGGCGGCGCCGGCCGACCCGGCGCGTTTCGCCGTCACCAACGGGCTGGTGGTTCACCCGCTGACCACGCAGATCGTCTACGCCGCACCCGGTAAGGCAGCGGTGGCCGTGCTGCCTGCCACCGAGCTTGGCGCCCCGACCTGGGTCCCCGTCGTGCGAACCGGTGCCGGCTGGGACCAGGTGCTGCTGCCGAGCCGCCCGGACCACACCACCGGCTGGATCTACACCGCGGGCGCGAAGCTCGACACCCGCCACACGTCGTATCTGCTGCGGGTCAACCTCGCCGCCCACCGCCTGAGCGTCTATAACGACGGCAAGCTGCTGGGTGCGTGGACGGTCGCGATCGGTGCTCCGGGAACGCCGACGCCGACGGGACGAACCTTCCTCCTCGCCCTGCTGGCCCCTCCCGACCCCACATACAGCCCGCTGATCATGCCGTTGGGGACCCACTCCAACGCGCTGTCCACGTACGGGGGCGGCCCGGGCACCGTCGGCATTCACGGCTGGCCCGACCCGTCCGTGTTCGGCCAGTCGGTCAGTAACGGCTGCGTGCGGGTACCCTCGGCGGCGCTGCAGCTTGTTTCGACAATCCCGCTCGGCAGCCTGGTCGTGATCAGCTGACGGTCTAGCCCTTAGCCCTGGAAGAGCGAGATCGTCATCTCCTCGACCGCGAGCAGCGGCGCGACGTTGAGCGTGAGCCGTTCCCGGCACCGCATGATCGCCTCGATGCGGCGCAGCGTCGCCTCCGGCGGTCCGGCGGCGGCCAGCCGCCGGATGTCCTCCAGCCGGTCCGCGTTGGCCAGCTCGACGTCCGCGCCGTACTGCACCATCAGCACGTCCCGGTAGAAGGCCGCCAGGTCGAGCAGCGCGCCGTCGAGGGTGTCCCGCTTGACCCGGGTGGCGCGCGACTTCTGCCGGTCCTCCAGGTCTTTCATGGCCCCGGCGACGCCGCGCATCGCCTTGGCGACGCCCTTCCCCGTCGAGCCCTCGCCGAACGCCTGCCGCAGCGCCTCGCGCTCCGGCTCGTCGAGCTGCTCGGTGACCGACTTCGCCTCGTCCTCGGCGGACTTCACCAGCGAGGCGGCGACGGCGAGCGCCGGGCCGAGCGAGGTCGCCTGCACCGGCACCTGCAGCACCGCCGCGCG
>DATBBI010000115.1:0-2479 GCA_036271115.1 Trebonia sp. | reverse complement strand
GCTGAAAATGCGATAGTACTTATTGTCGCCCGGGCCGGGCCGGGCCGGCCAGCCGGCGTGCATCACGCGGACGAGCAGCTCGCACTCAACGAGAGGGCCGGGACAGTGTCCGGTGACCAGTTGTTCGACACGATCGGGGCGACGTACGCGACGACGCGGCCGGCCGATCCGCGGATCGCGGCGCGGATCTGGGCCGCGCTCGGCGACGCCCGCACGGTCCTCAACGTGGGGGCGGGAACCGGATCGTATGAGCCGTCCGACCGAGAGGTCACGGCGGTCGAACCGTCGGCGGTCATGCGGGCTCAGCGGCCGGCCGGCGCGGCGCCGTGCGTGCCCGGCGTGGCGGGCCGCCTGCCGTTCGCTGATATGTCATTCGACGCCGCGATGGCCGTGTCGACCGACCAGCACTGGCCGGACGTGATCGCCGGCTACCGGGAGATGCAGCGTGTCGCCCGCCGCGTCGTGACCTTCCATTTCGACATCAGCCTTCTCGAAGGGAACTTCTGGCTGATCCGCGACTACATGCCCGAGCACGCGCGGCTGAGCGCCGGCCGGCCTACGCTGACCGAGCGGGCCAGCGCGATCGGCGCCAGGCTGGAGCCGGTATCCATCCCGTGGGACTGCCGCGATGGCAACTTCCCCTCCTACTGGCGGCGGCCGGAGGCGTACCTGGACGAGCCGGTCCGGCGCCCGGTATCGGTATGGCACCAGGTCGGCCGCGCCGTCGAGGAGCGGGTGGTACGCGACCTGCGCGCCGATCTCGAATCGGGCCGGTGGGCCGAGCGCAACGCCGAACTGCTCGACCTGGACGAGATCGACCTCGGCGGCAGGCTCCTCATCGCCTGATCCGCGGCTCGTCGCCAGATAGGCGGCGTCGCCCGGCCAGCGGACGCCGCTGATGAGCGGACGCCGCAGATGATTCGCAGGGCGGAAATAAATCGATGAGGAACCTCATTATGACAGTCATCAGCGTAGTGCTGGCCGCGTGAAGCGGGTCAGCGTCGGTAGGTGTCAGAGAGGCAGCGATGGTCACACCTGATCAGGTGGGTGAACGGTATCTCGCCGTGCATCACCGGATGTTCCGGGCCGTCAACGACGAGATGAGCGGGTGTGGCCTGTCCATGGCACGGACCAAGGTCCTGCTGCGCCTGCGCGAGCAGGGGCCGGTCCGGCAGAGCGTGCTGGCGGCCGAATTCGGGCTGTCCCCGCACTCCATCACCGACATCGTCGACGGGCTTGAGCGCCGCGGCATGGCCGAACGCCGCCCAGATCCCACGGATCGCCGGGCCAAGCTGGTGGCTATCACCGACGCGGGCCTGGCCGGCCTGGACGTGGCGAACGCCACACGGCAGCGACTGCTCACGCATATCTTCGGCGCGCTGAGCGAGGCGGACCGGGCGACCCTGCTGCGCCTGCTCGACGGGCTGGACGAGGCCGCGCAGCAGCTGATCGCGCCGGCGGTCCCGGCATGAACCACAATCACGATTCTTACCTGGGGGAATAGCCCGCCATGTCATCCGTAACCCCTGCCGCTGGCGACCAGCGTCCCGCGGCCAGCGACCATCGCTGGCTCATCCTGGTCATCGTGGCTATCGCGCAGCTCATGGTGGTCCTGGACGCCACCGTGGTGAACATCGCCCTGCCGTCGGCTCAGCACGCGCTGGGCTTCCCGAACAGCGACCGGCAGTGGGTGGTGACCGCGTACGCCCTGGCGTTCGGCAGCCTGCTGCTGGTCGGCGGCCGGCTGGGCGACATGTTCAGCCGCAAGCGGGTCTTCATCACCGGCCTGGTCGGGTTCGCGCTCGCCTCGGCGCTAGGCGGCGCCGCCACGTCGTTCGGCATGCTGGTGGCGGCCCGGACGCTTCAGGGCGCATTCGGCGCGATTCTCGCACCCGCCGCCCTGGGCACCCTGGTCAGCACCTTCCGCGATCCGCGCGAGCGCGGCCGGGCGTTCGGCGTCTTCGGGTCCGTCGCGGGCGGCGGCGGTGCCGTGGGGCTCATCCTCGGCGGCGTCCTGACCCAGTACGCCTCCTGGCGCTGGACCCTGTACGTCAACCTGTTCTTCGCCGCGATCGCGGTGGCCGGCGCCCTGGCTTACATGCAGAGCAACCGGCCGGACACCCGTCCGCGGATGGACTGGGCGGGAGCCGTGCTCGCCTCGGCCGGACTCTTCCTCATCGTCTTCGGGTTCTCGCACGCAGAGACCGCCGGCTGGACCGCCGGCCTGACCATCGGCTCGCTCGTCGCCGGGGTGATCGTGCTGGCCGCATTCGTGTTCGCTGAGAGCCGGGTCAGCCACCCCCTGCTCCCGCTGCGGGTGGTCATGGACCGGGCCAGGGGCGGCTCCTACCTGTCGGTCGGCCTGACCGGGATCGCGGTCTTCGGCGTCTTCCTGTTCCTCACCTATTACCTTCAGCAGGTCAAGGGCTACAGCCCGGTGACCAGCGGGCTGGCCTTCCTGCCCATGATCGCCTGCATC
>DATBBI010000114.1:0-18442 GCA_036271115.1 Trebonia sp. | reverse complement strand
CCGGCCGGGACTGCTCACGTCCCCGGAACATGATCGTCACCTTGACCTTGTCCCCTGCCGTCAGGAAGCGCTCGACGTGGCCCTTCTTGGTGCCGTAGTCGAGCGCTTCCTGAAGGCAGGGGACAAGGTCAAGGTGACGATCATGTTCCGGGGACGTGAGCAGTCCCGGCCGGAACTCGGATTCCGCCTGCTGCAGAAGCTGGCCGACGACGTCAACGAGCTTGGCTTTGTCGAGTCCCAGCCGAAGCAGGACGGGCGGAACATGATCATGGTGATCGGCCCGCACCGGAAGAAGACCGAGGCCAAGGCCGAACGCAACGCACAGGCAGCCACGCAGCAGCAGGTCCCCAGCCAGCGCAGCGAGGCGGCCCCGGCGCCGACGGACGCATAACCGGCGGTTGACGGCGATGCGGCTCCGTGAGGAGCCGCATCGCTAGGTATTGCTGCCCCTGAGGGGCTAACGAGATTGGGAGGACGACGGCGACCATGCCGAAGATGAAGACGCACACCGGGACCGCCAAGCGGTTTCGGGTAACCGGCAGCGGCAAGATCATGCGGCGGCGTGCCAACCGCGCGCACTACAACGAGCACAAGTCGTCCCGCGTCACCCGTCGGCTCTACAACGAGGTGCAGGTCGCGCCCGCGGACGTTCGCGCGATCAAGAAGCTCCTCGGCAAGTAGCCGCGGCCCATACCTAGGGAGACACGACAATGGCACGCGTCAAGCGATCGCTTAACGCCAAGAAGAAGCGCCGGGTAATCCTCGAGCGCGCGAGCGGCTACCGGGGCCAGCGGTCACGGCTGTACCGCAAGGCCAAGGAGCAGGTCCTCCACTCGATGACCTACGCCTACCGCGACCGCAAGGACCGCAAGGGCAACTTCCGCCGGCTGTGGATCCAGCGGATCAACGCCGCGGCGCGGGCGAATGGGCTGACCTACAACCGGTTCGTGCAGGGCCTCAAGGCGGCCGGCGTCGAGGTAGACAGGAAGGTCCTCGCCGACCTCGCGGTCACCGACGAGGCCGCGTTCGCCGCGCTCGTCGAGGTGGCAAGGCAGGCGCTGCCCGAGACCGCGGCGGCCTGACGAACAGCGACTACCGCGGAGTCAGCCCGGCGCGGCTGCGCGCCGCCCGGCGGCTGACCAAGCGGGCGCTGCGGCAGCGTGAGCGGGCCTTCCTGGCGGAGGGCCCGCAAGCTGTTTCCGAGGCACTAGCGAGCGGTGCCCGCGTCACGGGCCTGTTCGTCACCGCGGACGCGCGGACGCGGCACGCCAGCCTGGTGGCGGCCGCCGCCGCGGCGGGCGTCGAGGTCCAGGTGGTCAGCGGCGAGGTAATGAGCGAGCTCGCGCAGACCGTCACCCCGCAGGGGCTGCTCGCGATCTGCGAGTTCGTCGACGTGCCGCTCGACCAGCTTGATAACAGCAAGATGCGGCTGGCCGCCATCCTGGCGAACGTCCGGGATCCCGGCAACGCCGGCACCGTGCTGCGCACGGCGGACGCGGCCGGCGCGGACGCGGTCGTGTTCGCGGACGCCTCGGTCGACCCGTACAACGGCAAGTGCGTGCGGGCCAGTGCGGGCAGCCTGTTTCACCTGCCCGTGGTGGCCGGGGTACGGCTCACCGACGCGGTTGGCGCGCTCAAGCAGGCCGGGCTGCGGATCGTCGCGGCCGACGGCAGGACAGGCGTTCCGCTGGACGACCCGGAGACGCGGGCGGCGCTCAAGGCCCCGACCGCGTGGCTGTTCGGCAACGAGGCGTGGGGGCTGCCGCCCGAGTTGCTCGCACTCGCGGACCAGTCCGTGGCGGTGCCGATCTACGGCCGGGCGGAGAGTCTGAACCTCGCCGCGGCCGCCGCTGTGTGCCTGTACGCGTCCGCGGCGGCCCAGCGCTGAATGCGCCGATAGCGCCGTCCCTATAACCGCTGAATGGGCCATTCAACGGCGGACGCCTAACAAAAAAGAATCGAAAGTGGCGTATTGTATTTGCGTTACGACGGAGAGAAATCCCGGGTCCGGGACTGTCATTGAGGCGGTTTCCCGCGCTAGAGTCTGATCACATTCCGTCACTCGCAATCGTGAAACGAGCCAGCACGGGCCGTTAACATGCGGTCCTTGCCGGACGGAGGCAACGCAGTCGTGGAGGACAACACAGCGGGCCGGGGCTCTGCCCCTGGCGGGCCCGGGCATGCCGACGGCGCGCCCGCGCCTGAGCAGCCCCCGCTGGCCGCGGACCCTCCCTCAGCGGCCCGTGCCTCGCTTGCTGCCCCCTCGCTTAATGCCCGGTGCGTGACCGCCGCCGAGTCCCTGATGGCCGACGAGCTCCCCGACGGGCTGGTCGTGGCCGACGACGCGGGCCGCGTGATCATCTTCAACCAGGCCGCCGCCCGGCTGACGAGCGTCGCGGCCGAGGAGGCCGTCGGCAAGTTCCTGTCCGACGTGCTGCCGTTCCGCGACGACGACGGCCGGGACTGGTGGGTGTGCGTCGACCCGTACCACGGCCTGGCCACCCGTACCAGGCACCCCGAGCGCAGCCTGTACCTCAGCGACGGGACCGAGCTTCTCGTCTCCGCCGGCTACGTCCGCGACGGGCGCGGCGGCCCGGTTCGCCGCCTGGTGATCACCCTGCGCGGCGCGCAGCAGCGGGCCAGGCTCGAGCGCAGCCGTGCTGAGCTGGTCTCCACCGTCGCGCATGAGCTGCGGTCCCCGCTGACCTCGGTCAAGGGGTTCACCGCCACGCTGCTGGCCAAGTGGCCCCGGTTCACCGACAACCAGAAGCTGGTCATGCTCGAGACGGTCAACGCGGACGCGGACCGGGTCACGCGGCTGATTACCGAGCTGCTCGACGTGTCCCGCATCGAGTCGGGCCGGATGGAAGTGCACCGGGAGCTGGTCGACGTACCCGAGCGGGCGCGCAGGCTCATCGCGGGCCGGGTGGCGGCCGGCGAGCCGGAGGACCGGTACCGCCTCGAGGTCGCCAGCGACCTCCCGGATACCTGGCTGGACGCCGACAAGGTGGACCAGATCCTCGGCAACCTCGTGGAAAACGCTGTCAGGCACGGGGCTGGTATCGTAACGGTCGTGGTAGAACGCGCGCGGATGGGCGGCGACCAGGCGGTCGCCGTCTCGGTGCGCGACCAGGGGGAGGGAATCCCCCCGGAGATGGCGCACCGGGTGTTCCGCCAGTTCTGGCGTGGCAAGCGCCGTGGCGGTACCGGTCTCGGCCTGTACATCGTCAAGGGCCTGGTCGAGGCGCTCGGCGGCGACATCGCCGTGGGCCGCGCGCCTGGCGGCGGCGCCGAATTCCGATTTACCGTGCCCGCGGGGGCGCCTGTCGCGTAGTGGCGGACATACAGTCGCCACCGTACGTTCCGGATAGTCTTCGACCGCAACCCGCCGCGGGCCTGCCAGCTGCCTGACCACCTTCACCCTGGGGAAGCGAACGATGTCCGCACCTAACAAGAACTACGACCCGGTCGCGGTGACCGCGCTGTCCGCCGCCGAGGTGGACCGCGCGCTCGAGGCGGCGCTGGCCGCGATCGAAGCGGCGAGCACGCTCGACGAGCTGAAGGACGCGCGGCTCGCGCACGACGGGGACAAGGCGCCGCTGCGGCTGGCCCGCGCCGAGATCGGCGCGCTGCCGCCGGAGGCGAAGGCCGACGCCGGCCGCCGGGTGGGCGCCGCCATGAACCGGATCAGGGAAGCGATCGGGCAGCGCCAGGCGCAGCTCGAGCGGGACCGCGACGAGCAGGTGCTGGTCACCGAGCGGGTCGACGTGACGCTGCCATTCGACCGCACCCCTGAGGGGGCCAGGCACCCGGTCACGATGACCGCCGAGCGGCTCGCCGACGTGTTCGTCGCGATGGGCTACGAGGTCGCCGAGGGCCCCGAGGCCGAGGCCGAGTGGTACAACTTCGACGCCCTCAACATCCCGCCGGACCACCCGGCGCGGGAGATGCAGGACACCCTGTTCGTGGCGCGGCCCGACGGCGAGCCAGGCCCGTCCGGCATGGTGCTGCGCACGCATACCTCGCCCGTGCAGATCCGCAGCCTGCTCACCAGGCCGCTGCCGCTGTACGTGGTCAGCCCGGGCAAGGTGTACCGCAACGAGGCGCTGGACGCCACCCACCTGCCGGTCTTCTACCAGATCGAGGGCCTCGCCGTGGACGAGGGGCTCACCATGGCGGACCTGCGCGGGGCGATCCAGGCGTTCGTCGACGCGCTGTTCGGGGCGGGGCTGCGGACGCGGCTGCGGCCCGACTACTTCCCGTTCACCGAGCCGTCGGGTGACGTGTCCATGGAGTGCCATGTGTGCCGGGGCGAGTCGGTCAAGCCGGGCGCGGACCCGTGCCGCACCTGCCGGTCGATGGGCTGGATCGAGATCGCCGGCTGCGGCATGGTCAACCCGCGCGTGCTGGTGGCCTGCGGCATCGACCCGGACAGGTACAGCGGCTTCGCGTTCGGGCTCGGCATCGAGCGGGCCCTGATGCTGGCGCACGGCGTCAACGAGATCAGGGACACCGTGGACGGTGACGTGCGGTTCAGCAGGGCGTTCGGGATGGAGATCTAGCGATGCGAGTGCCACTTTCCTGGCTGCGCGAGTACGCGCCGGTCCCTGAGCCCGTCGACGCGGCCGACGTGGCCCGCCGGCTCACCGCCGCCGGCCTCGAGGTCGAGACGGTCGAGCAGGTCGGCCACGACATCCGCGGCGTCGTTATCGGCCAGGTGCTCACCGTCGAGGAGCTGGCGGAGTTCAAGAAGCCGATCAGGTACTGCCGGGTGGCGGTCAGCGAGGAAGAGCTGACCGGCCCGCCGGACAAGGCCGCCGGCGTCATCTGCGGCGCGGTTAACTTCGCGGCCGGGGACAGGATCGCGTACGCGCGGCCCGGCGCGGTGCTGCCCGGCGGGTTCGAGATCGGCGCGCGCACGACCTACGGCCGCGTCTCCGAGGGCATGATCTGCTCGGCGAAGGAGCTGGCGATCGGCGAAGACCACACCGGGATCCTGGTGCTGCCGCCGGACGCGCCGCTCGGCGCCGATTTCGTGGCATACGCGGGCCTGCGGGACGACGTGCTCGAGATCACCGTGACGCCGGACCGCGGCTACGCGGTCAGCATCCGCGGCATGGCGCGCGAGCTGGCCACCGCGTATGGCGTGCCGTTCACCGACCCGGCGCAGGTGATGGACCTGTCGGCCGATGGTCCCGGCGATGAGGTGTGGCCGGCCAGCATCGCCGACCCCACCGCCTGCGACCGGTTCGTGCTGCGCGAGGTCCGCGGCTTCAACGCCCGCGCGGCGTCGCCGCTGTGGATGCTGGTCCGGCTGGCGCGCTGCGGAGTGCGCGGCGTGTCGCTCGCCGTCGACGTGACCAACTACCTGATGCTCGAGCTCGGGCAGCCGCTGCACGCGTTCGACAGGTCCAAGCTGCACGGCGAGATCGTGGTGCGGCGCGCGCGGCCCGGCGAGAAGCTGGAGACGCTGGACCACGTCAACCGCGCCCTGTACCCCGAGGACATCCTCATCACCGACGGGTCGGGCCCGATCTCGATGGCGGGCACCATGGGCGGCCTGGCCACCGAGATCGACGACGACTCCACCGACATCGTGATCGAGGGCGCGCACTTCGACGCCGTCGGCACCGCGAAGATGAGCCGCAGGCACCGGCTGCATTCCGAGGCGTCCTACCGGTTCGAGCGGGGCGTGGACAGGGAGCTGCCGCCGCGCGCGACGGCCAGGGCGGTCGTGCTGCTGGCCGCCCTCGGCGGCGGCGTCATCGTGCCCGGGTACACCGAGGCGGCGGTCCCCGTCGAGCCGGTGGTCATCGACATGGCGGCCGACTACCCGGACCGCGTGGCCGGCGTCGTGTACGGCCTGGACACGGTGGTCCGGCGGCTGACCCAGGTCGGCTGCGATGTCCGCTCCGGGTTCGCCCCCGAGCTGCCGACGATCGCGCCGTGGCGTCAGGGGGCCGTCAGGTACGCCACCGTCGAGCAGGATGGGGCGGGCGAACACGAACGACTGCACCCGGTGCTGCGGGTCGTACCGCCGTCGTGGCGATCGGACCTGACCGACCCGGCGGACCTCGCCGAGGAGGTCATCCGCCTCGAGGGCTACGCCAACGTGCCGGTCCGGATGCCGCGGGCGCTGGCCGGCCACGGCCTGACCGAGCGCCAGCGGCTGATCCGCGCGATCGGCCGCACGCTCGGCGACGCCGGTTTCGTGGAGGTGACCTCCGACCCGTTCGCGCCCGCCAGGGAGGCCGACAGCCTGTTGCTGCCGCCGGAAGACCCGCGGCGGCCCGCGGTGCGGGTCGCGAACCCGCTCAGCGACGACCAGCCGAACCTGCGCACCACCCTGCTGGCCGGCCTCTTCCGCGTCCTGGTGCGGAACATCGGCCGCGGGTTCCCCGACATCGCCCTCTTCGAGACGGGCGTGGTGTTCCTGCCGCGCCCCGGCGCGCCGGGCGTCGCGCCGATCCTGGCCACCGACCGCGGTCCCACGGTCGGGGAGCTGGGTGCCCTGGAGGCGGCGCTGCCCGATCAGCCGGTGCTCGTCGCCGGCGTGCTGGCCGGCGACCGCGAGCTGCCCGGCTGGTGGGGTCAGGGACGGGCCGCGACATGGGCGGACGCGATCGAGGCGGCGCGCCAGGCCGGCGCGGTGGGCCACCTGACGTTCGAGGTGCGCGCCGCGCAGGAACCGCCATGGCACCCCGGCCGGTGCGCGGCGCTGTACGTGCACGCGGTCACCGCTGACGGCACCGGACAGGAGCACAAGTGGCTGGCCGGGCACGCGGGCGAGCTGCACCCCCGGGTGATCGAGGCTTACGGCCTGCCGCCGCGGACCTGCGCGTTCGAGCTGGACTTCGCCGTGCTGGCCACCGCAGCGGCGGCGGCCGTGGTGCGCGGGCCTTCGCTGTCCCCGTACCCGCCGGCCACTCAGGACGTGGCCCTCGTGGTCGCCGCGGAGATACCCGCCGCGGACGTCACCGCCGCCCTGCTCGACGGCGCGGGCGACCTGCTCGAGGACGTGCGGCTGTTCGACGTGTACACCGGCGCCCAGCTCGGCGATGGCCGCAAGTCGCTGGCGTACACGCTGCGCTTCCGCGCGCCGGACCGCACGCTGACCGCCGCGGAGGTGACCGCCGCGCGAGATGCCGCGGTCGCCGAGGCCGGCCGGCGGACCGGCGCCGTGCCGCGGGCGTAACCCGCCGACCCTGGGGCGCCGCCCGGGCCCCTCGATGCCCTCGGCTGCCTAGGTGTGTTATTCCGGGGGACTATCCCCCGGAACTGCACATCTAGTGCAATGCTGCGCTTTCTAAGCCCAGCCAGTGGTGCCCATGCACTGCTCCTCTCGCGCGTCGGCGGCCAGCCGCGTGGCCGTAAGTAACTGTGTAGCGACTGTGCGCTAGTTCAGCGTCTCCTCTTGATGCTTGAATAGGCCGCCATCCCTGGTCAACCCATGAGAAAATGCTCAGAGGTAACGTTTTGGTAACGGAGGTCTGGTCCGAGCATCGGCCCCAGGGCATGCAAACGCTTGCAGGGCCGGGATTGCCGGGGTCCGTGCGGGCTCGTCCGAACAGAGACCGTGACGGAAATCCTGTCGGTCAGTAGCCGCGTTCTGACAGTGCGCACGTGACATGTGTGCCAATCTGGGGTTAACGCAACACGTTGTGCTGTCCGGCGTACTCAGCGTCAAGGGGAGGGGTTCGATGCGTTTCGCGCGAAGCAGCGAGCCCGGCCCCCACCCCGGCCATGGCATGCCGCGCGTCCGCGACTGGCCCGTCTGGTCGCTGCCGCCCCAGCTGCGCGCGTTCGTTGTGCTCGTGATCTGCGCGGACCTGGCCTGTATCGGCGTGGCCGCGGCGGCGTTCCGGTTCTCCGCCGGCCAGCTCGCGCTGTTCGCCGCGCTGCTGGCCTGCGGCGCCGTCACGGTGGAGCTGACCAGGCGGGCCGGCGAGCCGGCCGGCGTCGTGAAGGACGTGTACGCGGTCTGGGAACTCCCCGTGGTGATCCTGCTCCCCGTGCTGTACGCGCTGATCATGCCGGCGATCCGGCTGGCGCTGACGCAGTGGCGGGTCAAGCGGGCGCCGCCGTACCGCCGGGTGTTCACCGCCGCGGCGATCGGCCTCGCCTACGGCAGCGCGTCGCTGGTCTACCACGGGATCCTGCCCGCCGACGGGGACCCGCGCGGCTACCTGTGGCGCCATCCCGCGATGTGGCTAGTGGCGGCCGGGGCCTGCGGCCTCACACAGTGGGCGGTCAACCAGGGCCTGGTGCTGAGCGCGATCCGGCTGGCTGACCCGACCACCAGGATCAAGGCCACCGTGCTCGGCAGGGAAGAGCTGCACAACGACGCGACGGAACTCTGCGCGGCCGTGCTGGTGGCGCTCGGCATGACCGTCAGCTACCTGACGCTGATTATCGCGCTGCCGCTCGCCACGCTGCTGCAGCGGTCGTTCCGGCACCCGCAGCTGCTCAGCGAGGCCCGGGCGGACGCCAAGACCGGGCTGCTCAACGCGGCGACCTGGGAGCGCGAGGCGAGCGCGGAGGTCGCCCGCGCGGTCCGCACCCAGGCGCCGCTCGCCGTCGCGCTGCTCGACCTGGACAGGTTCAAGCAGATCAACGACACCTACGGCCACCTGCTCGGCGATGAGGTGCTGCGCCAGATCGCCGCCACGATGACCCAGGTGCTGCGCGACTACGACCTGGCGGGCCGGTTCGGCGGCGAGGAGTTCGTGATGCTCCTGCCGCAGACCCGGGCGGTCGACGCCTTCAGGATCGCCGAACGGGTCCGCGCGCACATCGCGAAGCTGGCGATCTACGCGGACGGCCCTGCCGGGGTCCCCGGGACGCCGGGGGCGCCGGGGTCCGAGCGGGTGCCGGTCACCGTGTCGATCGGCGTCGCGGCGCTCGACAACGGCTCCCGGCGCGAGCTGACGGAACTGCTCGCCGCCGCCGACGCCGCCCTCTACCGGGCCAAGGCGTCCGGCCGGGACCAGGTGCAGATGATCAGCACGAGCCGGGGCCTGAGCGCGGTCCGGCCGCCGGCGGACGAGATGGCCGCCACCGCCGCCTTCCTGCAGGGCGCGCAGCCGCCCGTCGGAGACACCGATCCGGACGGCGGTCAGCTGCCGGACGGCGCGGAGCTCGAGGACGCCGCCGGCGACGATAGCACCGCCAGCACCTCAGCGCTCGTGGTGTGACACTCGGAGGCGACGCCGGTCCGCAGCGTCGTCGGCGTGGCATACCCCTGGCAGGTCCAGCCGTCCACCGCCGCCGGCGCCCCGCCGCCGGTGCCCTGCACCCGGCCGCCGGCGATCATCGCCGCGTAGTCGCGTTCGACGCCCAGCACGGTGGCGCAATCCACTGTGCCCTTCTCCACCTTGATCCGCACCGGCACGCCCGCCCCGGTGCGGGTGGTTCCGCAGGACGTCCCTGTCGCGCCCGGCGCGGGCGATCCCGGCGAGCAGCCGGTCAGGACCGCCCCGAGCGCGCCCACGGCTCCGCCTAGCCAGCACAGTGCGGCAAGCGCCGCCTTCTGGTGCGTCCGGCGTCCGCTCCTACGCCATCCACCCACCCGTCCACCCTAGAGCCCCTGGTTCACGCCCCGAGTTCTGGCTTGAGTGTGTTATTTCGGGGCCATATGCCCCGAAATAACACATGCAGTGCCCTTTGGGCGATAACAGCAAGAAGTGGTGAAGCCGTCCCCGATGACCCGATCGCCGGCCGACCGCAGTCCATCGTGTTGCATATTCATGCAATGGGATGCATACTTCTTCAGGAGGCGAGGAGGCTGAATCATGGGCGTACGGGTCGCGGTGGCGGGCGCCAGCGGCTACGCGGGCGGCGAGCTGCTGCGGCTGCTCGCCGGGCACCCCGACCTCGAGATCGGCGCGGTCACCGGCGCGAGCAGCGCCGGCAAGCCGGTCACGGAAGTCCACCCGAACCTCACCGGCCACCCGGTCTTCGACGGCCGCGACTTCCAGGCCACCGACGCTAACACGCTGTCGGGCGCCGAACTGATCTTCATGGCTCTCCCGCACGGCGAGTCAGCCGCGCTCGCCGGGCAGTTGCCCGGCACAAAGATCGTCGACCTGTCGGCCGACTTCAGGCTCGGCGACGAGACCGCCTGGCACCGCTTCTACGGAGACGACGTCAGCTACGCCGGCCGCTGGGCGTACGGCCTGCCCGAGCTGCCCGGCGCCAGGGACGCGATCCGGGCCGCCCGCACGGTCGCCGCGCCCGGCTGCTACGCCACCACGTCGATCCTCGCGCTCGCCCCGCTGCTGGTCGCGGGCCTCGCGCAGCCCCACGACATCGTCATCGTCGCCGCCTCCGGCACCTCTGGCGCCGGCCGCTCGCCCCGCCCCGACCTGCTCGCGAGCGAGGTCATGGGCAGCATGTCCGCGTACAAGGTCGGCGGCAGGCACCGGCACACCCCGGAGATCGAGCAGGCGCTCACCGAGGTGCTCAATTTTTATCCCGAACGGGCCCGTGGTGACTCCCCGCCCGTCACGATCTCCTTCACCCCGGTGCTCGCCCCGATGCCGCGCGGCATCCTCGCCACCTGCACCGCCCGGCTGACGCCGGCCGCCACCGACAGCCCGGACCCGGACAGCGCGCTGCGCGGCGCGTTCGCCGGCGCGTACGCCGGCGAGCCGTTCGTGCACCTGCTCCCGGCGGGCCAGTGGCCGGTCACCGGCGCGGTGGCCGGGTCGAACGGGGCGCACGTCCAGGTGGCCGCCGACCCGCACGCGGGCCGCGCGGTCGTGGTCGCCACCACCGACAACCTCGGGAAGGGCGCGGCCGGCCAGGCCGTGCAGATCGCCAACCTCATGCTCGGCCTGCCAGAGTCGGCCGGCCTCACCACCCACGGAGTAACCCCATGAGCGTGACCGCACCGCAGGGCTTTCGCGCCGCGGGCGTTGCCGGCGGGCTGAAGCAGTCCGGCGACCGGGACGTCGCGGTGGTGATCAACGACGGCCCGTCCCGCGCCGCGGCCGCGGTGTTCACCGCCAACCGGGTGCAGGCAGCCCCGGTGAAGTGGACGAGGCAAGTGGTCAGCGGCGGCCGGGTGCGCGCCGTCGTGCTGAACTCCGGCGGCGCGAACGCCTGCACCGGCCCGCTCGGCTTCCAGGACACCCACGCCACCGCGGAGCGTCTCGCCGAGGCGATCGGCGACTCGGCCGGCGAGATCGCGGTCTGCTCAACCGGCCTGATCGGCGAGCGGCTGCCGATGGACAGGCTGCTGCCCGCCGTCGACGCGGCGGTCGCGGAAGCCGACCGCAGCGGCGGCGTGCACGCCGCCGACGCGATCCGCACCACGGACACGGTCGTGAAGATCGCCTTCCGGCGTCCCAACGGCTACACCATCGGCGGCATGGCCAAGGGCGCGGGCATGATCGCCCCGGCGCTCGCGACCATGCTGTGCGTGCTCACCACCGACGTGGACCTGACGCCGCAAGAGCTCGACAGCGCGCTTCGCTCGGCGACCGCCGTCACCTTCGACCGGCTGGACACCGACGGCTGCATGTCCACCAACGACACCGTGCTGCTGATGGCCAGCGGCGCGTCCGGGGTCAAGCCCGACAAGCAGGACTTCACCCGCGCCCTGACCGAAGTCTGCGCCGACCTCGCCCGCCAGCTCCAGCTCGACGCCGAGGGCGCGTCGAAGATGATCACGATCGAGGTCGTCGGCGCGGCGAGCGACGGTGACGCGGTGACGGTCGGCCGCGCGGTGGCCAGGAACAACCTGCTCAAGTGCGCCATCGCCGGCGAGGACCCGAACTGGGGCCGGGTGCTGTCGGCGGTCGGCACCACGGACGCCACCTTCGACCCCGACAGGCTCAACGTCGCCATCAACGGCGTCTGGGTGTGCCGCGCCGGCGCGCCAGGCGACGAGCGGTCCAAGGTCGACCTGAAGAGCCGCGACGTCACGATCACCGTGGACCTGTCCGCCGGGCCGAACGCCGCGCTGATCCTCACCACCGACCTCACCGAGGCCTACGTGCACGAGAACGCGGCGTACTCCACATGACGATCGTGGTCAACGACGACAAAGCCGACGACGCGCGCCGGGCCGCGGCGACCGCCAAGGCCGCGACCCTGATCGAGGCGCTGCCCTGGCTCGACCGCTTCCACGGCGAGACCGTGGTGATCAAGTACGGCGGCCACGCGATGACCGAGGAGCACCTGCGCGCCGGGTTCGCCCAGGACCTGGTGTTCCTCAGGCACGCCGGGCTGCGCCCGGTGGTGGTGCACGGCGGCGGGCCGCAGGTCACCGAGCACCTGGACCGGCTCGGCATCGAGTCGGTCTTCGCCGGCGGGCTGCGGGTGACCACGGAAGAGACGATCGACGTCGTACGGATGGTGCTCAACGGCAAGGTCAACAAGGACCTGGTGGGGCTGATCAACCGGTACGGCCCGCTCGCGGTGGGCCTGTCAGGCGAGGACGCGAACGTGTTCACCGCGCGCCGCAAGGCCGCGGTCGTGGACGGCGAGCCAGTGGACATCGGCCTGGTCGGCGACATCGTGGCGACCGATCCCGGCCTGGTCAGGGGCCTCATCGCCGACGGCAGGATCCCGGTGCTGTCCAGCGTCGCGCGCGGCGCGGACGGCGACGGCGTCGTCTACAACGTCAACGCCGACACCGCGGCCGCCGCGCTCGCTGTGGCGCTCGGCGCCATCAAGCTGGTCGTGCTCACCGACGTGGCGGGCCTCTACAAGGACTGGCCCGCCTCGACGGAGGTGATCAGCCAGCTCGGCGCCAGCGACCTGGAAGAGCTGCTGCCTGCGCTGTCGGCCGGCATGATCCCGAAGATGGAGGCCTGCCTGACGGCGGTGCGCGGCGGGGTGCCGGAGGCGCACGTGCTGGACGGCCGGCTGGAGCACGCGATCCTGCTGGAGATCTTCACCGACTCCGGCATCGGCACGATGGTGATGGGAGATACTCCATGAGCGAGAGCGAAGCCCTGCGCGAGCGCTTCGAGGCGGCCATGATGCCGAACTACGGCACCCCGCCGCTGGCGCTCGCCCGCGGCGAAGGCTGCCGGGTCTGGGACGCCGACGGCAACCAGTACCTGGACCTGATCGCCGGCATCGCGGTCAGCGCGCTCGGCCACGCCCACCCCGCCATCGTCGAGGCCGTGTCCGCCCAGGCCGGCAAGCTCGCGCACACCTCGAACCTGTTCGTGCACGAGCCCGGCGTGCGGCTCGCCGAGCGGCTGCTCGGCCTGCTCAACGCCGACGGGCAGGCCCGCGTGTTCTTCTGCAACTCTGGCGCGGAGGCCAACGAGGCCGCCATCAAGCTGGTCCGCCGCGCCCGCGGTACGGACAAGCCGTTCGTCGCGGCGATCGGCAGCTTCCACGGCCGGACGATGGGCTCGCTCAGCATCACCGGCAAGGAGTCGATCAGGACGCCGTTCGGCCCGTTCGGGGTCGACGTGCGCTGGATCCCGTACGGCGACGAGGCGGCCCTGGCCGGCGCCATCGACGCGGCGGTCGCGGCGGTCTTCCTCGAGCCGACGCTGGGTGAGGGCGGCGTCGTCCCGCCGCCTGACGGGTACCTGCGCGCCGTCCGCCGGGCCTGCGACCAGGCCGGGGCGCTGCTGGTGCTCGACGAGATCCAAAGCGGGATCGGCCGGACCGGCGAGTGGTTCGCCCACCAGGCGGCGGGCGTCGTCCCCGACGTGCTCACGCTCGCCAAGGGCCTCGGCGGCGGCCTGCCGATCGGCGCCTGCATCGGCTTCGGCGAGGCGGGCACCGCGCTGCGCAAAGGCGACCACGGCTCCACGTTCGGCGCTAACCCGGTCGCCTGCGCCGCCGCCCTCGCGGTGCTGGACACCATCGAGCAGCAGAACGTCCTCGGCAACGTCAAGACCGTGGGCGACGCCCTGGCGAGCGGCATCGAGGCGACCGGCCACCCCCTGCTCAAGGGCGTGCGCGGCAGCGGACTGTGGCTGGCGGCCGTGCTCACCGAGGACAAGGCGCCGGCGGTCTACCAGGCCGCGCAGGACAGGGGCTTCCTCGTCAACGCGGTGCAGCCCGACGCGGTGCGGCTCGCCCCGCCGCTGATCCTCACCGAGGCCGAGGCCGGCGAGTTCACCGCCGCGCTGCCCGCTATCCTGGCCCAGGCCAACGAGGCGTAACCCCCACCGAGACGTAGACCCCCATGCCCAAGCACTTCCTGCGCGACGACGACCTCACCCCCGCCCAGCAGGCCGAGGTCCTCGACCTGGCACGCGTCATGAAGAAGGACCGGTTCGCCCGCCGCCCTCTCGAAGGCCCGAAGGCCGTCGCCGTCCTCTTCGACAAGCCGAGCCTCCGCACCCGGGTGTCCTTCACCGTCGGCATCGCGGAACTCGGCGGCCTGCCCCTGGTCATCGACACGCAGACCACGCACATCGGCCGCGGCGAGACGATCGGCGACATCGCGCGGGTGCTCACCCGCCAGACGGCGGCGATCGCATGGCGCACGTTCGGCCAGGACCGCATCGAGGAACTGGCCGCGGCGAGCACCGTCCCCGTGATCAACGCGCTGACCGACGAGTTCCACCCCTGCCAGATCCTGGCCGACCTGCAGACCGTGACGCAGCGCCTCGGCCCGCTCCCCGGCCGCGTCCTTGCCTACCTCGGCGACGGGGCGAACAACATGGCGCACTCCTACCTGCTCGGCGGCGCCACCGCCGGGATGCACGTCAGGGTCGCCGCCCCGCCCGGCTACCAGCCCGACCCGGGGATCGTCGCCGCCGCCCAGCGGATCGCCGCGGAAACCGGCGGGTCGGCCGCCGTCGTCGACGATCCGGCTCTCGCGGTCAAGGGCGCGGATGTGCTCGCCACCGACGTCTGGGTCTCGATGGGCCAGCAGGACGCGCCGGCCCGCCGGGAGACGCTCGCCCCGTTCCAGGTCAGCGGCGAGCTGCTGGCGCTGGCCGCCGACGGCGCGATCGTGCTGCACTGCCTGCCGGCGCACCGCGGTGAGGAGATAACCGCCGGGGTGATCGACGGCCCGGCCAGCGCGGTGTGGGACCAGGCGGAGAACCGGCTGCACGCGCAGAAGGCGCTGCTGGCCTGGCTGCTGGAGCAGTCCTGATGGCGACCCCGTCGGCCCCGGCGACGAAGGCCGCCAGGCAGGCGCGGATCGCCGCGATCCTGGCCATGGAGCAGGTGCACTCGCAGGAACAGCTGGCCGTGCTGCTCGACAGGTACGCCGGCATGCACGTCGCACAGGCCACCCTGTCCAGGGACCTGGACGAGCTTGGCGTCGTCCGGCTGCGGGCGTCGGACGGCTCGCTGGTCTACGCGCTGCCCGGTGAGCCGGGAGGGCCCGGGTCCCGCGCCGGTATCGGTCTTGATTTTCCCGAACGTACGCAGCCGTCTCTCACCCCGCCCGCTCCGCCCGCGGCTGAGGCGGCCACCGACTCGGCGCCGCCCGTTACGGAACATCCCGAGCCGCCGGCCTCCGGGCGGCTGGGCAAGTACCTGAAGGAGCTCCTGACGTCGGCCGAGTCGAGCGCGAACCTCGTGGTGCTGCGCACCCCGGCCGGCGCCGCGCAGTTCCTCGCCTCGGTCATCGACCACGCCGCCTGGCCCGCGATCCTGGGCACGGTGGCCGGCGACGACACGGTCCTCGTGATCTCCAGGGACCCGTCCGGCGGCGACGCCCTCGCCGCCGACTTCCGCCGCCTAGCCGAACGCCGCCGATAACCTCCGCCGCGCCGCGCCCCCGCCCCGCCCGGGCCTAGCCCAAAGGCGGTCGATGGACCATCGTCCCCCTTCTTTGGCGGTCGATGGCCCATCGACCGCGTTCCCCCGCAGGCCTCCCGCGCCCGAAGGCCTCCCGCGCCCGAAGGCCTCCCGGCCCCCGCCCGATGGCCTCCCGCCCCCGCCCGAAGGTGGTCGATGTGACATCGTCCACCCTCTTACGTGGTCGATGTGACACCGACCGCGTTCGCCGTGGACCCAATAGGGTGGAAGTGCGGGGCCGATGTGTTACGACTGGGGATAGGTGGGATTGATGGGATCGGACGAGCAGTCGTCGTCTTCGGGTGGATCACCGACACGGCTGTGGGGCGGCCGGTTCGAGGGCGGACCCGCGGACGCGCTGGCGCGGTTGTCGCTGAGCGTCCAGTTCGACTGGCGACTGGCGCGCTACGACCTGCTGGCGTCCCGCGCGCACGCGCGGATGCTGCACCGGGCCGGGCTGCTGACCGACGGCGAGGCCGACTCGATGCTCAAGGCGCTCGACGACCTGGACCGGGCGGTGGAGGACGGCACCTTCCGCCCGACGCTCGCCGACGAGGACGTGCATACCGCGCTCGAGCGGGGGCTACTCGAGCGGCTCGGCGCCCTCGGCGGCAAGCTGCGGGCCGGCCGCAGCCGCAACGACCAGGTCGCCACCGACCTGCGGCTGTACCTGCGCGATCACGCGCGGCTGATCGTCAGTAGGCTGGCCGAGCTGCAGACCGCGCTGATCGCCCAGGCGGAGGCCTGCGGCGACACGCCCGCCCCCGGAATGACGCACCTCCAGCACGCCCAGCCGGTGCTCTTCGCGCACCAGCTGCTCGCCCACGTGCAAGCGTTCGCGCGGGACGTGAGCCGGCTGCGCGACTGGGACAGGCGCGCGGCGGTCAGCCCGCTCGGCGCCGGCGCGCTCGCCGGGTCGTCGCTGCCCGTCGACCCGCGCCAGCTCGCGACCGAGCTCGGCTTCGACAGCGCCGCGCCGAACTCGATGGACGCGGTCGCCGACCGCGACTTCGCCGCCGAGTTCTGCTTCGCGGCCGCGCTGACCGGCGTGCACCTGTCCAGGCTCGGCGAAGAGATCGTGCTGTGGTCCTCGCAGGAGTTCGGCTGGATCGAGATCGACGACGCGTACGCCACCGGCTCGTCGATCATGCCGCAGAAGAAGAACCCGGACGTCGCCGAGCTCGCAAGTGGTAAGGCCGGCCGGCTCATCGGCGGGCTCACCGGCCTGCTGACCACCCTCAAGGGGCTCCCGCTCACCTACAACAGGGACCTGCAGGAAGACAAGGAGCCGGTGTTCGACGCGGTCGACACGCTGCTGCTCGTGCTGCCGGCCATGGCCGGCCTCGTCGCTACCCTCAGGATCAACGCGCAGCGGCTGCGCGCCGGCGCCCCCGCGGGCTACACCCTGGCCACGGACCTGGCCGAGTACCTGGTACGGCGCGGCGTCGCGTTCCGCGAGGCGCACGAGATCGTCGGGCACCTGGTGGTCTGGTGCCAGGTGCACGACGTCGGCCTCGACGAGGTGAGCGACGAGGACCTCGCGCGAGTTTCCCCGCACCTGACCCCGGACGTCCGCGCCGTGCTCACGGTGGACGGCGCGCTCGCCGCCCGCAAGGGGTTCGGCGGCACGGCGCCGGACCGCGTCGCCGAACAGCTCGTCGCGCTGCGTGCCACGGTGAATGACGCCGCGGCGTGGGCCACGGCCGGCGGTGCCTGACGAGCCGGCCGGGCTGCTGCCGAGGGAGTTCCTGAACCGGCCCGCTCCTGAGGTCGCACCCGGCCTGCTCGGCTGCGTACTCGAGCACGAATCCCCAGAGGGGCTCGTCGCGGTCAGGCTGACCGAGGTGGAAGCCTACAACGGAGAGGGTGACGCCGCGTCGCACGCGGCCAAGGGACGGACTGCGCGGAACGCGGTGATGTATGGGCCGCCAGGGCACGCTTACGTGTACTTCACCTACGGGATGCATTTCTGCGTGAACGTCGTCTGCATGACGCCAGGCACCGCCTCGGCTGTGCTGATGCGGGCAGGCGTGGTGATCGCGGGGGAGGAGCTCGCGCGCCGCAGGCGGCCCGTCAAGGGACCGCCCAGGGATCTCGCGCGGGGGCCGGCGCGGCTCTGCCAGGCGCTCGGGATCGACCGGGCTCTCAACGGCGCGGACTTCTGTGATCCAGCCTCGCCGGTGCGGCTCAGGGCCAGGATCGGTTCGGTGGCAGAGAACGCGATCCGCACCGGGCCGAGAGTCGGGGTGAGCGCGGCGGCCACCGTGCCGTGGCGGTTCTGGCTGGACGGGGAGCCTTCGGTGTCCGTGTACCGGCCGTCGGTGCCACGGCGGCGGCCAGAGCGCCCGATTTGACGAAGGTTTCCCTGTGGCCATAGAGTTCACATGCCCCGAGAGGGACTGGACGCCGCAGGGCGGGACAGGCCCTGGGGAACCACCGAGCAGCCTCCTACGGGAGCTTCGTGTGTCCGTAACAGCCTGGAAAATTCCAGGAAACGCGGTTGACGCGGAGGGTGCTGCGGAGTAGAGTGTGAGGGTTGCCCCGGAGAAGGAGCTGAAGCTCCTCGATGGTGTGTGTCCGTTTCTTGAGAACTCAACAGCGTGTTAAAAGCCAGTGCATTATATGTACAAAACCCCCGTCGCGGGATGGCTCTTCGGAGTTGTTTCGCACGGAATTTAGCCATGACTTGAGCTCATGGTTGGGTTTC
>DATBBI010000113.1:0-2191 GCA_036271115.1 Trebonia sp. | reverse complement strand
GAAGGTGATCATCCTCGGCAGCGGCCCCAACAGGATCGGGCAGGGCATCGAGTTCGACTACGCCTGCGTGCACGCCTCGTTCGCGCTGCGCGACGCGGGCTACGAGACCGTGATGGTCAACTGCAACCCGGAGACCGTCTCGACCGACTACGACACCTCCTCCCGGCTGTACTTCGAGCCGCTGACCCTGGAAGACGTGCTCGAAGTGGTGCACGCCGAGCAGGCGGCCGGGCCAGTCGCGGGCGTGATCGTGCAGCTCGGCGGGCAGACGCCGCTGGGGCTGGCGCGGGGCCTCGAAGCAGCGGGGGTGCCGGTCGTCGGCACGTCGCCGGCCGCGATCCACCTCGCCGAGGACCGCGGCGCGTTCGCGTCGGTGCTCGCCGAGGCGGGCCTGACCGCGCCGCGCGGCGAGGTCGCGCTGTCCGCGGCGGAGGCGGCGGTGGCGGCCGGCGAGATCGGCTACCCGGTGCTGGTGCGGCCGTCGTATGTGCTCGGCGGGCGCGGCATGGAGATCGTCTACGACGAGGAGACGCTGCGGGCCTACGTGGACCGCGCGACGACCGCCTCGCCCGACCATCCGGTGCTGATCGACCGATTCCTCGACGACGCGATCGAAATCGACGTGGACGCCCTCTACGACGGGTCGGAGCTGTACCTCGGCGGCGTGATGGAGCACATCGAGGAGGCCGGGATCCACTCCGGCGACTCGGCGTGCGCGCTGCCGCCGATCACGCTGGGGCAGGGGGACATCGCGGCCGTCAGGGAGGCGACGCACAAGATCGCCCGCGGCGTCGGGGTGCGCGGGCTGCTCAACGTGCAGTACGCGCTCGCGGCCGGGGTGCTGTACGTGCTCGAGGCGAACCCGCGCGCGTCGCGGACCGTGCCGTTCGTGTCCAAGGCGACCGCCGTGCCGCTCGCGAAGGCGGCCGCGCTGGTGATGCTCGGCTCGTCGATCCGCTCGCTGCGCTCGTCTGGCGTGCTGCCGCCCGGCGGGGACGGCGGCACCCTGCCGCTCGACTCGCCGGTGGCCGTCAAGGAGGCGGTGCTGCCGTTCGGCCGGTTCAGGGACGCGACGGGCGCCGGGGTGGACACCGTGCTCGGGCCGGAGATGCGCTCGACGGGCGAGGTGATGGGCATCGACGCGATGTTCGGCACCGCGTACGCCAAGTCGCAGGAGGCCGTGTACGGGTCGCTGCCGGTCACCGGGCGGGTCTTCGTGTCGATCGCGAACAGGGACAAGCGGGCCATGGTGTTCCCTGTCAAGCGGCTCGCCGACCTCGGGTTCGAGATCTGGGCCACATACGGAACTGCCGAGGTACTGCGCAGGAACGGCGTTCGTGCCAAGATCGTGCGAAAGCACAGCGACGGCGCCGGGCCGGACGGCGAGCCGACCGTCGTCACGCGCATCCTGGACGGTGAGGTAGACCTGATCGTGAACACGCCCTTCGGGAGCGTCTCCGCGGCGTCGGCCGCGGTGCGGCTCGACGGCTATGAGATCCGGACCGCGGCGGTCCGCCGCGGCGTGCCGTGCGTGACGACCGTGGCCGGGCTGGCCGCGGCGGTGCAGGGCATCGAGGCGACGATCCGCGGCGAGGTGGGCGTGCGCTCGCTGCAGGAGCACGCCGCCGGGCTGCGCGGCTAAGCGTCGTCGGCGGGGTTGCGGGATGGCGCGAGGCGATCAGGAGGGCAGCGAGGTGGCGCCGGTTCAGGTGCGCGGGACGGTGCTCACGGTGCGCCGGGTCGACGCGTACGTGGCCATGACGGTGGTCGCCCCGGCGATCGCGACCAGGTTCCGCCCTGGCCAGTTCATCGCGGTGGCGGTGGGCGGGCCGTCGTCGTCCATGCTGGCGCGGCGGACGTTCTCCGTGCACGACGTCCGGCCGGACCACGGCGGCACGGTCGAGTTCGTGTTCCTGGCGCGCGAGCCCGGCGCGCTGTGGCTCGCGGACTGCCGGGCGCGGGACGTACTCGACGTGGTGGGGCCGCTCGGCCGCCCGTTCCCCGTGCCGCGCGAGCCCGCGTCGTGCCTGCTGCTGGGGGTCGGACCCGGTGCCGCGCCGCTATTCGCGCTGGCGGCCCGGCTGGCCGACCGGAACTGTCCCACGGACTTCCTGCTGGGCGCGGAGAGCGCGGACCGGGTGTTCGGGGCGCTGACCGCGCGGCGCACGGGCCGGTCCGCCGTGGTCACGAC
>DATBBI010000112.1:0-1625 GCA_036271115.1 Trebonia sp. | reverse complement strand
GCTGGTGTCGATCGAGACGATCCGGGCGTGCGCCAGCGGGCTGCGCAGGATCTCCATGTGCAGCATGCCGGGCAGCACGATGTCGTCGGTGTAGTTGCCCTTGCCGCGGATGAAGCGGTTGTCCTCGACCCGCTTGCGGCTCGCGCCCAGCCCGCCGATCTTGATCTCGTCCAGTGCGCTCACGTCACGCCTCCTCTGCTGGCTCGCCGGCCGGCTCGCCAGCGGGCTCGCCGCGGAGCTTGGCCCCGGCCCACAGCACCGACTTCACGATGTTCTGGTAGCCGGTGCAGCGGCAGAGGTTGCCGGACAGCGCCCAGCGCACGTCTTCCTCGGTCGGGTCGGGATTGGCGTCGAGCAGGGCCTTGGCGGCCAGCATCATGCCCGGGGTGCAGAACCCGCACTGCAGCCCGTGCTCCTCCTTGAAGCCCTCCTGCAGCGGGTGCAGCTCGCTGGCGGTGGCCAGGCCCTCGACGGTCGTGACCTCACGCCCGTCGACCTGCACGGCGAGCATGGTGCAGGACTTGATCGCCTTCCCGTCCACGAGCACCGTGCATGCGCCGCAGTTCGTCGTGTCGCAGCCCATATGGGTGCCGGTCAGCCCAATCCCCCGGCGGATCAGGTGGGCCAGCAGCAGCCGGGGCTCCACCTCGGCCACTTTCTTCACGCCGTTGATCGCGAACCTGATCCGGCGCATGGGGACCTCGCCGGTGTCCTGGTCGCCGAGGTCGTCATACACGGTGGTCATGTCAGGCCGCCCTTTCCGCGGGCTCGAGGTCGCGGCTCAGCAGCCGGACCACGAAGGTGCGCACCATGTGCCGCTTGTATTCCGCGCTGCCGCGGTGGTCGGTCCGGGGCCTGGCCGCCTGCGCGGCGAACTCGGCCGCCTGCCCGATGCCCTCGGGGGTCAGTGCCTTCCCGGCCAGGGCGTCGGCCGCGGCGGTGACGGCGATCGTCGATCCGCCGACCCCGGTCAGGGCGATCCCCGCCCGCTTCACCGTCCCGCCGGAGGTCTCCAGCGCCACCGCGACGCCGACGGTGGCGAAGTCACCGACCCGGCGCTCCAGCTTCAGGTAGCCGCCCGACCGCGTTCCCTGGGCCGCCGGGATGACGGCCTCCACCGCGATCTCGTCCGGCTCCAGCGTGTTCTCGAACGGCCCGGTGACGAAGTCGGCCACGCCGATGGCCCGCCTGCCGTTCGGCCCCTGCGCGATCACCGAGCCGCCGAGCGCCGTCACCACCGAGGCCCAGTCGCCCTGGGGATCGGCGTGGCAGAGCGAACCGACCAGGGTGCCGCGGTTGCGCACGAGCGGGTCGGCGATCAGCGGCGCGGCCGCGGCCATGGTCGGCTGGGTGCCCTTGAGCAGGTCCGAGCGCTCCAGGTCGGCGTGGCGGCAGAGTGCCCCGATGCGGAGCGTGCCGTCCACGTCCGCGCGGTGGTAATCGAGACCGCCGATGTTGTTGATGTCGACGATCAGTTCCGGCGACGCGAAGCGCAGCTTCATCAGCGGTACCAGGCTCTGGCCGCCGGCCATCACCTTCGCCTCGTCCCCGCCCTCGGTCAGCAGGCTGATCGCCTCGCCGAGCGAGCGCGGTGCCTCGTAGCGGAACCGAGACGGATACATGCG
>DATBBI010000111.1:0-12897 GCA_036271115.1 Trebonia sp. | reverse complement strand
GCGGACTCCGAGCACGCGGTCATCTGCTGGATCGCGAAGCAGCTCGGCCGCCCGGTGCGCTGGTCGGAGACCAGGAACGAGAACCTGCTCGTGATGCCCCACGGGCGCGCGCAGGAGCAGAAGATCACGATCGGCGGCATGCGGGACGGCACCGTCCTGGCTTACCGGCTCGAGGTGCTGCAGGACTGCGGCGCCTACCCGAAGGCCGGCGCGTTCCTGCCCATGCTGACAAGGCTGATGACCCCCGGCCCGTACGAGATCCCGCGTGCCGAGGCGTTCACCACGTCGGTGGTGACCAACACCACGCCGGTCGGCGCCTACCGGGGCGCGGGCCGTCCCGAGGCCGCCGCCGCGATCGACAGGGCCATGGACCTGTTCGCTGACGCGTCCGGGGTCGACCCGGCCGAGGTGCGGCGCAGGAACCTGCTGCCGAAGTTCACTGAGCCGCACAAGACCGCGTTCGGCGCCGTGTACGACTCTGGCGACTATGTGACCGCGCTGGAAAAGGCCCTCGCGGCCGCCGGCTACGACGAGCTGCGTGCCGAGCAGGCGCGGCGGCGCGCGGCAGGCGATACGCTCCAGCTCGGCATCGGCCTGTCCTCCTACGTGGAGATCACCGGCCCGGGCGGCGAAGCCGGCGGCCCGAACGAGAACAGCACCGTCGAGGTGCACCCGGACGGCACCGCCACGATTCTCACCGGGACCTCCCCGCACGGCCAGGGCCACCAGACCGTGTGGGCGATGCTCGCCAGCGAGGAGCTCGGCATCCCGATCGACAAGATCACCGTGAAGTGGGGCGACACCGACCTGGTGCCGCGCGGCGGCGGCACTGGCGGGTCCCGCTCACTGCAGCTCGGCGGCGCGGCGGTCCAGCAGGCGTCCCGCGAACTGCTCGACGTGGCGCGCGAGCGCGCCGCGGCGACGCTGGAGGCCAGTCCGGCGGACCTGGTCTTCGACACCGAGGCCAGTGCGTTCACCGTCAAGGGCGACCCGGACATCTCGGTGCCGCTGAGCAGCCTCGCGGAGGCGGAACGGCTGTTCGTGCACACCGTGTTCACCTCGCCGGGGCCGACGTTCCCGTTCGGCTCGCACGTCGCCGTCGTCGACGTCGACACCGAGACCGGCAAGGTGTTCCTGCGCCGGGTGGTGACCGTCGACGACGCGGGGACGGTGATGAACCCGCTGCTCGCTGAGGGCCAGCGGCACGGCGGCATCGCGCAAGGCGCCGCGCAGGCCTTTCTTGAGGAGGTCGTCTACGACGACGACGGCAACCCGCTGACCGCGACGTTCGCGGACTATCCGTTCCTCTCCGCCACCGAGGTGCCCAGCTTCGATCTCGTGGACATGGAGACGCCGACGTCGTACAACCCGCTCGGCGCCAAGGGCATCGGCGAGGCCGGGTCGATCGGGTCGACGCCCGCCGTGCAGAACGCGGTGATCGACGCGGTGTCGCACCTCGGCGTCAGGCATATTGACATGCCGACGTCTCCGCAGCGGGTGTGGCGTGCCATCCAAGCAGCCAATGGTTCGAAGGAGGCCTGATCCAGGCATGGAGATCAAGCTCACGGTCAACGGGACCGCGCGCAGCGACGAGGTCGAGCCACGGCTGCTGCTCGTTCACTACCTGCGCGAAGTCTGCGGCCTGCGCGCCGCGAACGTCGGGTGCGACACCACGTCCTGCGGGGCGTGCACCGTGCTGCTCGACGGCGAGTCGGTGAAGTCCTGCACGGTGCTGGCCGTGCAGGCCAACGGCCGGTCGGTGACGACCGCCGAGGGCCTCGTCGCCGAGGACGGCACGATGAGCGCCGTCCAGCAGGCGTTCCGCGAGAACCACGGCCTGCAGTGCGGGTTCTGCACGCCTGGCATGGTGATGGCGGCCACCAGCCTGCTCGCGGAGAACCCCGACCCCACCGAGCAGCAGGTGCGGGAGGGGCTGGAAGGGAACTTCTGCCGTTGCACCGGATACCACAACATCGTCCGCTCGGTGCTCGCCGCGGCGGGCAAGCTGTCAGGCGCTGAGGGCGCTGAAGGCGCCGGGGGCGCCGGGGCTTCCTCCGAGGTGAACGCATGATCCCCGCCACGTTCGACTACCAGGTCGCCGACTCCGCGGCGCACGCGCTGTCGCTGCTCGCCGAGCACGGCGAGGACGCGAAGCTGCTGGCTGGCGGGCACTCGCTGCTGCCGATGATGAAGGTGCGGCTCGCTCAGCCCGCGGTGCTCGTCGACATAGCGCGGGTCGGCGAGCTGTCGGGCATCCGGAGCGAAGGGGACGAGCTCGTCATCGGGGCGACCACGCGGCACGCGGATGTCGCGGGCTCGGACCTGGTACGGGCCGAGGTGCCGCTGCTCGCGTACGCCGCCGCCCAGGTCGGCGACCCGCAGATTAGGCACCGCGGCACCATCGGGGGCTCGCTCGCGCACGCCGACCCGGCGGCGGACCTGCCGATGACGCTGCTCGCGCTCGGCGGATCGGTCGAGATCACCGGGCCGGCCGGCGTGCGGACAGTGGCCGCCGACGACTTCTTCGTCGGGCCGTTCGAGACGGCGCTGTCACCCGATGAGCTGCTGTCGGCGGTCCGGGTGCCCCGCGGCGGCGACGTGCCGTGGGGCTACCAGAAGTTCGTCCGCCGGGCCAACGACTGGGCCATCGTCGGAGTCGCCGCCTACGACGGCCGGGTGGCGCTGGCCAACATGGGCGGCACCCCGCTGCGCGCGCTCGCCGTCGAGGAAGCGCTGCGGGGCGGCGCGTCCGCCGCGGAAGCGGCCGCGCACGCCGCCGACGGCACCTCGCCCGGCTACGACTTCCACGCCGACACGGAATACCGCAAGCACCTGGCGCGCGTCCTCACCAAGCGCGCCCTGCAAGGAGAAACGGGCTGAGCAGGACTTTCCTGAACCGCCAGCGGAGCCGGCCCAGGCTGGATCCGCCGCTGCGGCGGTTGGTGGCGTTCACCTGCGCGATCGTCGGGGTGGACACGGTCTTCTACTCCGCCCTTACGCCGCTGCTGCCGCACTACGCCGCGGCGGCGGGGCTGTCCAAGGCGGGCGCGGGCGTCCTTATCGGCGCTTACCCGGCAGGGACGCTGATCGGGTCACTGCCCAGCGGGGCGCTGGTCGCCAGGTTCGGTGACCGCTCGGTGGCGCTGCTCGGGCTGGGCCTGATGAGCCTGTCGACGCTGGCGTTCGGCTGGCTGACCGCCGCCCCCGTCCTTGACCTCGCGCGGTTCGTGCAGGGCATCGCCGGCGCGTGCACCTGGACGGCGGCGCTGTCCTGGCTCGCCACGGCCGCGCCGCGAGAGCGGCGCGGAGAGCTGCTCGGTTACGCTCTCGGGGCGGCGGTGGTCGGCGCGCTGTTCGGGCCTGTCGTGGGCGCCGTGGCGAACGCCGTGGGACCGGGGCCCGCGTTCTCGGCTGCTTCGGTCGCCGCGGGCCTCCTCATAGCGATCGCGTTCACTGTTCCGGCGCCGCGCCCGGAAGCCCCGCAGCGGCTGCGGGCGGCGCTGCCCGCGCTCCGCGACCGCCAGGTCGTGATGGGCATGTGGCTGATGGCCCTGGCGGGCATCGCCTTCGGCGTCATCGACGTCCTGGCGCCGCTGCGGCTCGCGCGGCTCGGCGTGACGGGGACGGTCATCGCGGCCACGTTCCTGTGCGCGGCGCTGGCCGAGTCGGCGCTGTCCCCGGTGGCCGGCCGGATGTCCGACCGGTTCGGGCCGGCCAGGCCGCTCACCATCGCTCTCATCGCCGGCATCGCGTGCAGCATCGTGGTCCCGCTGGCGCCCACCGCGCCGTGGCTGATCGCCGTCCTGATCGCGGGCACGCCGTTCTTCGGCACGCTGTTCACTCCCGCTTCCGCACTCGTCAGCGAGGGCTCGGCGGGCTTGGGACTGCACCAGGGCATCGGCTTCGCGCTGTCCAATCTCACCTGGGCGGCCGGGCAGGCGGCCGCCGCGTCGGCGAGCGGAGTGCTGGCCCAGGCAACGTCGGACCTGGTCCCCTACCTGCTGCTCGCGTTCGCCTGCCTGGGCACGCTCGTCGTCATACTGCGCGAGCGTAGTTAGCCGCGCGGGCCGGCGTTCGCGTTGCGGCTCTCCAGGTAGGAGCGGGCCGCGGGCACCATGACGGGAGCAGCGGCGGCGATCGCCGCGAGCAGCCCGATGAAGGCGGCCCAGCCCCAGCCCATGCCCAGGTTCCCGTAGGGGATGTCGGCGAACGCGATCAGGATCAGCAGCAGCTGCAAGCCTGTCCCGATGATCAGCAGCCGCTCGTGCGAGACAGGCAGGCTGATCTTGGATTCCGGGAAGCCCGCGCGCAGCATCAGGTAACCGATGAGCAGCAGCGCCACCACGAACTCGAGCCACAGCCAGCCGTGCAGGCTCGTGCCGCTGAAGCTCGCGCTGCCCTGCGACTCGAAGGCGTCGGAGCCCCAGGTGACGGAGTACCACGGCAGCCAGATCGAGATCATCGCGATCAGGCTCGCGCCGGCGACGATCCGGTCCACCTGGGTGAGGCGCCGCAGGTCCAGCTGGAACGCCGGCCCCGCGCCGGCGGGGCGCGGCTGGCTCGGCGCGGCGTATCCGCCTTGCATGCCGTATCCGCCTTGCATGCCGTACCCGCCGGATGCGTTGTAGCCATCGGGCGCGTTGTAGCCACCGGGCGCGTTGTAGCCGCCTGGCGCGCTAGGTGCCCCGGGCGCCCCGGGTGCCCCCGCGGCCTGGAAAGGCCCGCGCGGCGGGACAGCGCCTGCGGGCTGGAAGGCGCCGGCGGGCTGCGGGGCGACGGCCCATGGCGGAGCACTTGCGGCTGACGGCGCGGCCGCCGCGAGACGGCCGCCGCAGGTGGTGCAGAAGGCGGAATCCTCGGAGTTCGGCGACTGGCACTGCGGACAGTTCACTGTTTTATCCCCCGCTCGTGTAATACATGACGTTGTCGTACTTGTCGGTGGCCGCGCACTCGTTCGGCCCGGCGCAGCTGACCGATAGGAACGAGTTGTTGCCGTCGACCTTGGTCTCGCTGGACCACTTGCCCTGCTGGTAGACGAGCGCACCGCCGTTCTGGTCGACCGCGACGCAGTAACCGGCGGACGGGCAGGAGACGCTCGCCGCGGTCTGCGGCAAGGTGCCGGTGGACCAGCTTCCACCGCTCAGCACCACCGCGTTTCCATCGCTGTCTACCGCCGCGCAGAACGAGGCGCTAGTGCACGAGACCTGCGTCAGGGAGTTGAAGTTGTCGATGCTCCGCCCGGTCGTCCAGTTGCTCCCGTTGTACGTGTACTCGTTGCCGTCGCTGTCTACCGCGACGCAGAAGCCGCTACTGGGGCAAGACACAGAATTCATGCCGGTCTGGCTGGCGATCGTGGACTGTTGCCAGTTCGTGGCCGAGCCGGTGTAGGTGAACGCCGACCCGTTGTTGTCCACCGCGAGGCAGAAACTCGCGGTGGGGCACGAGACGCTGTTGAGCTGGTTGCCCGAGTCGATGCCGATCGGGGATGTCCAGGTGCTGCCGCTGAGCATGACCACGTTCCCTGACTCGTCGGTCGCGGCGCAGAAGACCGCGGAAGCGCACGAGATGTCGGTCAGGTTCGATCCGTTCGCGGTGTCGACGACCTGCCACGAGTTCATCGCCGTGGAGGCGAGCACGTCACCGTTACTGTCGACGGCGAAGCATGTCACGGCGGACACGCATGACACGGCGCTGATCACCGCACTGTCGTTCGAGTACGCCGACTGGTCGATTGGCTTGGGGTACGTCCAGTTGCCGGGCCCGACAGGGACGCCGGCCGGCCCAGTGGGGCTGGCCTGAGTGGTAGCCGCCGACGCGCTGGGCGACGAGGCCGGCGTGGACGCCGCGGCGCTCGCCGGAGGCGGGGTCGTTGCCGCCGCCTCCGGCGTCGCGTGGTGCATCAGCGTGAGCCCCGCGGCGGTGCCGCCACCCGCGACCACCAGGACCGCGGCCGCGATCGCGATCCACATCAGGCGCTTCCTGCGCGCGCGATCGCCGCTCCCGGGGTCGGGCAGGACGGGCGGCAGTACGGTCGTCGCCCCGCCGTAGGGGGGCGCGGGGCTCGCGGTGTCCCACGGGGCCGCCGAGACACGCCCCGGCGACGGCGGCGGCGCTGGGGCGTCCTCCCACGGGCTCCACGTGTTGTCCAGCCTGGTCGGGGCCGGGTTGTCCAGCCCGGTCAGGTCCGGGGCCCGCGACGGCTGGCCAAGAGCCGCAGGCGCGGACGGCTCCTTAAAAGGGGCATCCTGGAGAGCCGCCGGCAGGTCGTCGAAAGCGGCCGACGCGGATTGGAAAGAGTTTTGGAAAAAGGATGAGGAATCCCGGAAAGGAGACTGCGCCTCGGGAAATGGCGGTGCGGCCCCGAAAGGCGGGGGGGCGGCCGGGCCCGATGCCACTAGCGGAGTTCCCATTCCGTAAAGCGGTGACATTCCGTTAGCCGGAGACGGGGCGCCGCCAACCGGTATCCCGCAGGTACGACAGAACCGCGCGTCTGGCGCGTTCTCGTGGCCTTGTGAGCATAGCTGTCGAGTGCTGACACCGCAGATACCGCAGAAAGCCGCTCCAGCGGGCAGCTGATGACCATTAACGCAAGTCGGCACCGCGCCCTCCCCAAAATCAGATGCCGTCCGGGCTGATCGTAGGGGAAGGCACTCGCACCAAAATGTCTGATTCGTAAAGGTCGGCTAAACCGTTACCGTTCGGTATGCACGCGGGTGCCGCACCTGGAGCAGAACACGTCATTCGCGGTGAGCGCGCTGCCGCAATTGACACATGCAAGGTGCGCCCTCGCCGGCGCCGCCTCGGGCTGGACCGGCTTGATGGGGGTTCCGCATTTCGTGCAGAACCGATCGCCAGGCAACGCCTCCTTGCCGCACGCCGGGCAGGTCCAGCCGGCCCGGCTGAGGTCGTAACGCTGCCGGTTTTCCTGGCCGGAAAGCAGGTCGCGCTTGATCAGCCGGATCGTGTCGCGCAGCCGCTGGGAGCGCTCGGGCGCGGTCACCGCCAGCGCCGCCGCCTGCCGGCTCAGCCGCTCTACGGCCTGCGCGATCTGCTCCTCCGGCGCTTGCGGCGAAAGCCCCAGGTACGCGCGCCAGTCCTCCTGCCGCTGCATGGGTCCTTCCTACTCGATCGGCATGGTGGCCGCCATACGATCCGCGGCGCCGCCGGAGGCGTCGCCGTTCGCCAGGTACTCGCGGGCGATCGTGGTGCTCGCCTGCGCCCCTGTCGACACGTCTACCGCGGCGACCTGGAGGATCCCGTTCTCGTTCAGCGACATCGTCACGCTGACGGGCTGGTGGGCTGGCCGGTGCGGCGGCAGGCCGTCGATCACGACCACGCCGACGCGGCGGGACAGGTCGGGATCGTCGGACTCGCCTTCGAGCACCGGGACCACGATCCGCGTCTCGCCTGGCCGCATGGTGAAGAAGGTGCGCTCGGCGGAGGCGGGCAGCGCGGTGTTCCGCCGCAGCAGAGCGGTCATCACCGGGCGCTGCCGCTCGCCTGCCGTCTCGAAGACGCTGATGCCCAGGCTGTGCGCCGTGACGTCAGTAACCGTCAGCTCCGACAGGTACTCCCTGGCACTCGGCGCCATCACCAGCGCGCCACCCCGCTCCAGTTGCCGCTGCGCGGCGAACAGCGCGGCGCCGAGCGCCACTGCCTCGTCCGGACGGACCGACGTGTCCGGGTCGACGCCGAACATCTCCCTCATCCGCTCCCTGACGGCCGGCATCCGGGTCGCACCGCCGACCGGCAGTACCACGGAGATGTCCTTCGGGGTAACCCCGGCCGCCGCGACGACATCGGCCATCTTCTCGGTCATCTCGTCGAGCAGCACGGCGCTCCCTGAAATGAACTCGGCCCTGGTCACGTCCACGCGCAGCGTCAGCCCGGCGGCTTGCAGCGCGACGCTGGTCCGGTCGCGGGAGGTGAGGTCGTGCTTGGCCCGCGTGGCGCGCAGCAGCCAGTCCTGCGAGACCTGGGCGCACTCATCGAGCGACAGCGCGTCCGGGTCGTTGATGTCCAGGCCGTGCGCGGACTCGAACCGCTCGACGAACCGGTCGAACAGCACCTTGTCGAAGTTCGCCCCGCCCAGGTAAGCGTCCCCGCCGGTGGCGCGAACCTTCAGTTCGGCCCCGTCGTACTCCATCACGGTCACGTCGAAGGTGCCGCCGCCCAGGTCGACCACCACGCCCGTGGCGCCCGCCGGGCGCCGGTCGTAGCCATAGGCGAGTGCCGCCGCGGTCGGCTCGGACAGCAGGCCCAGCACCTCGAGGCCGGCCAGCTCCCCGGCCCGCAACGTGGCGGCGCGCATCGGATCGCTGAAATAAGCGGGCACCGTGATCGCGGCTTGCGTGACCGGCCCCGCGAGCAGCTGCGCGTCGTGCGCCACCTTGCGCAGGATCAGCGCGGACACGTGCTCGGGCCGGTAGGCGACGCCACCGTAGTCGAACGTCCAGCCCGAACCGATGTGCCGCTTGACGAGCTGCACGACGGAAGCCGGCTCGGTCGCCAGCGACTCCCGCGCCACCGCGCCGACCACGGCGTGCCCCGCGTCGAAGAGCACGATCGACGGCGTGGTCGGCGACCCTTCCGCGTTCGGCAGGACAACGGGCAGCCCCGCGCTGTTGACCTGCGCGACCACCGACATCGTGGTGCCCAGGTCGATGCCGAACGCGGTCTTGTCATCCAGCGGCTCAGCCACGGCCCGAATGTTATCCCAGGGCGGGTGAAACGGTCGTGGTCGGCGACGGAGTCGGCAGCACCACCGGCGCCGGGGACAGCGACGGCATGGCCTGCTCGTCCGCCAGCGCGATCGCCAGTTCCCCCGCCGCGTTCGGGTGCAGCGGCGCCTGGTCGTCGGGTCCCTGCACGTACGGGTCGGACGTGCACAGCTCATGCCCCGCGAACTGCGGCGCCGCGACCCCGAACCCGAACAGTCCCGCGCCCTGCGCCAGCACCGTGTTCAGCTGCCCCAGCCGGGACAGCAGCACCTTTTCCTTGGCCGGGGTTATCCCGAACCCGCGCAGACAGCTGATCGACGACCCGAACGGCACGTAGTACTGGTTGATCAGCACCGCCGGGTGTCCTGGCAGCCGGTCCAGGTCGCTGAGCAGTTCGTAGTAGTTCCTGGTGAAGTTGTCGAGCAGCTGGCTGAAGTAGGCGGTGGACACCTTGTCGTTGCACACGGCGGTGGCCCCGCACAGCCGGGTCATCACCGACCAGGACAGGTCGTCCGCCCCGACGCTGACGACGATCAGCTTGGCGTGCGTGGCGGCCTCGGCCCTGGGCAGCTGCGGCGCGGCGATCTGGCCGTCGGAAAGCACCTCGGGCCCGAGCAGCCCGTTGAGGATCGTGGCACTGCCGCACGCCAGGTTCAGCACGTTCCAGTTGTTGGCGGTCGCCAGGTCGCTGGCGTAGGCGTCAGGAGAACGGCCGCAGGCCTTGTCCTCGTCGGTCGGCTTCGATCCCCAAGGCAGCCCGTAGCCGGACGCCGTCGAGTCGCCGATGACGACCGCCTGCACGCCTGGCTGCGGCTTGCCGACGGGCGCGGGCTCGACGAGCGGGTCCGTGCCCACCAGGTCGTCGAGCGTCTTAACGCTGCGCAGCACCTTCGGCGTGCCGGACGCGGTCAGCAGGATGCCGCCGACGTTCACTGCGCAGACAACCGCGAGGCCGCCGGCGAGCATCTTCCACATCTTCGGCCGCTTGCGAACCGCGGCCACCGCGATCAGCGGCACCGCGGCGAACCCGATCGCGAGCAGCGTCTCCCACAGGAAGTACCGCTCCCAGCCGGACGCCAGCTGCTGGCTGAGCGTGAGCTCGACCTTCTGCGGCCCGTCGCTGCGCAGCATCTGCACGACCTGCGGGTCGATCGTGATGTGGTCGAGCGCCAGCCGCGGCCTGATCGGGCCGGTGAACTGCGGTTTGGTCGCCATCACCTGGCCGAACAGGTCGAGTTCGCCGGGCCCCTGCACGCTCGCGTTCGGCAGGGTGGCGCCGACCTGGGCCGTCTGCCCGGCGGCCGAGACCGTCTGCAGCGGGGTGATGCGCAGCGCGAGCCAGATGGCTCCCACGGTGATGATGAGGAATGTAAGTACGTAGAAGGAGACTGTTCTGATTCTTCGGAAAACTACGGAAATCGTTCCCCCCTGGGCAGGTCGTCTTCAATGTACCCATTGGTCCGGATGCCTACCCCAGGTCCGGGTTTGTGGCTCGGCGCGTGTTCCCGAGAGCGGCCGCTGTGCCTAACGCCGATTCCGCCTGCGTGGCTCACGGCCGATGATGGACCTATGGAGACTGCCACGCTGCCTGAGGCACACAAGACGGGCGGGCTGATCGGCGCGGAGATCCGCGGGCTTGACCTGACCCGGGAGTACCCGGACGAGACGTACGAGGCGGTCCGGCAGGCGTGGGCAGAACACGGCGTCATCTTCTTCCGCGACCAGCACCTGAACGAGGAGCAGCGCGAGCGGTTCGCGACCAAGCTCGGCACCATCCGGGTGAAGCAGGAGCTGCGCAAGGAACCCGAGCAGACCCGCGCTATCGGCGAGGGCTGGCACACGGACATGACCTGCTTCGACGAGCCGCCGGTGGCCACGATGCTGTTCGCGGAGGAGATCCCGTCGTGGGGCGGTGACACCCAGTGGGCGGGGATGGGCCCGGCGTTCGAGGCGCTGTCTTCCGGCTTGCGGGCCACCTTGCTCGGGCTGCGGGCGGTCCACTCCAACGTGCGCAAGCTCGGGCTGAGCTATGCGCAGACCGATCCGCCGGAGCCGTCGATCGCGGAGTACGACGCGGCGGAGGGGCCGGTGCACCCGGTCGTCAGGCTGATCCCCGAGACCGGGCGGCGCGTGCTGTACGTAAACCCCGAGTTCACGATGCGGTTCGAGGGCTGGACCCGGCGGGAGTCGCTGCCGCTGCTGCGGTACCTGTTCGAGTTCGGCATCCGGCCGGAGTTCGTGACCAGGTTCCACTGGGCGCCCGGGTCGATCGCCATGTGGGACAACAGGCAGACGTGGCACTTCGCGGTGAACGACTACCAGGGCCAGCGCCGGGTGATGCACCGCATCCTGCTGGCCGGCACCAAGCCGATCCCGGCGGCCTAGCCGCCTTGCCTCGCCGCACGATGACCCAGATGTTCGTGTTCTGATCCGCGATGGTGGACCAAGCTACGGACATCTCAGCGCGCCAGAGCCCTAAGCACCGACTGGGCATGCTGGCGGTGCTCGGCGGCCTTTCCGCGTTCGGGCCGCTCGCCATGGACATGTACCTGCCGGCCACGCCGACGATCGCGGCGGCGCTGCACGCCGGGCAGTCGCTGGTGCAGCTCACGCTGTCCGGGTGCCTGGCCGGGCTGGCGGTCGGCCAGCTGGTTGCCGGGCCGGTCAGCGACGGAATCGGGCGCAGGAGGCCGCTGCTCACCGGCCTCGTCGCGTTCGTGGTGCTGTCCCTGGCGTGTGCGGCGGCGCCGGACATCTGGTCGCTGATCGTGTTCCGGTTCCTGCAGGGCATGGCCGGGGCGGTCGGCGTGGTGCTCAGCCTCACGATCGTCCGCGACCTGTACGAGGGGACCGAGCTGGCCCGCGTGCTCAGCTCGCTGATGCTGGTCTTCGGCCTGGCGCCGGTGCTCGCGCCGGTGATCGGCGGTCAGGTGCTGCGGGTCACGAGCTGGCGCGGCGTGTTCGGGGTACTGGCCGCGGTCGGCCTGGTGCTGCTGGTCGCCGGCTGGTTCCTGCCGGAGACGCTGCCGCCCGGGCGCCGCGCGCCGCCAAGGTTCCGCCAGCTTCTGTCCGACTCGCGGACGCTGGTGCGGGACCGGCAGTACACGGGCAACGCGCTCGCGGTCACGTTCGGCACCGCGGCGCTGATCACGTACATTTCCGTGCTGCCCTTCATCGTGGAGGACGCGTACAACCAGTCGCCGCAGGTGTTCAGTCTCTTCTTCGCCATCAACTCCGTAGGGCTGGTCGCGATGGCGCAGCTCGGCAACCGGCTGATCCGTCATCTGCCGGTGGTGCGGGTCGTCCGCGCGTCGCTGGTCGTCATGACCGCTGGCGCGGTCGCCTTCCTGGCCGCGGCGCTGACGGGGCATCCGCCGCTGGCAGTCCTGCTCGTCCCGCTCTTCGTTTTCGTGTCTTCGTTCGGAATGGCTCGTCCGAACGGGACCGCGCTTGCCCTGGCAGATCAGGGCTCGATCGCGGGCACGGCATCGGCCTGGCTGGGCGCGCTGCCGTTCCTGCTCGGCGCGGCGCTCTCCCCGCTGGCCGGCCTCGGCGGCCAGGGCGGCGCCACCCTGGCGGGAGTGCTGCTCGGCGTGCTTTGCGTGGCGGCGCTGGCCAGCCAAGTGCTGATCGCCAGGAAATAGGACGTTTCCGTGTCGGTGAACATCACCGAGCTTCCCGCCGAATCCGTACCGGCGCAGGGCGGGGGTGCAGGGTCGCGGGCGATGGCCGGCCTCGGGCGACGGCGAACGAGAAAAAGCCCATGAGGCCGGCTACGACCGCGCTGGCCGCGAAGATCTCGGGTACGCGGACCCCCGCACTGACCAGCGGGCCAACGCCGAACGCGGCGACACCGTACCCGCCCTGGTAGCACGCGATGACCCCGCCAGCCACCGCGGTCTCGTAGCTGGCCAGCTTCTCCTGGCCGAAGCTGATCGTGAGCGGGAGCAACGCGGAGCAGCCGAGCCCGGCGAGGCAGAAGGCGGCCACAGCCGCGCCTGGCGCGTTATGCGGCAGGGCCGCGATGAGCGCGAAGGCGGCCGCGAGCAGGAACGGCAGGCCATGGTAGGCGGCCCGGCTGGGCAGCCAGCGCTGGATCGCGGCCAGCAGCACCCGGCCCGCGGTCGCCGCCGCCCAGAACCCGGTCAGCGCGAGCGACGCGGTCGCGGGCCTGACG
>DATBBI010000110.1:0-3799 GCA_036271115.1 Trebonia sp. | reverse complement strand
CGCAGCCGGGGGCACAGGCTGAGCCGCCCGGGCCCGGGACGGACACGCAGGTACCCTCGGGCCGCCACCGCTAGGACAGCCAGCGCTAGGACAACCAGCGCAGCCAGGTGCCGTGCGGGTCCGTGTGGGCGATCGCTCGCGTGCCGTCCTCGGCCAGCGTGAAATGCCCCTCCTCGTGGTCCGCGGCAGTGCCCGGCAGGACCTCGGGGGCCTCGTTCGACAGCCAGACGGCGCCGAGCGCCCTGACGAGCCCGGCGAACTCCTCGCGCTGCCCCGGCGCGACGTACGCCAGCACGGCCGAGTGGTAGATGACGAGGGTCGCACCTGGCGGTGCCTGGCTGGCGAGGCCGGGGAGGTCGGTGAGCAGGTCCCCGCGGTACACCCGGGGCGGGTCGCGTCGCGCCGTGTCGATGGCCGCGGCCAGCCGCTCCTGACGACCGGTCTCGCCCGGCCATAGCAGGCACTGCAGCCAGCGGACGTCGTCCGCGGAGGTTACATCCAGCGGGTTGAGATCCAGGCCGGCTCGCCAGACGACGTCAGGAACACGGCCGGGAAGCGGAACCAGGCCGCGCGGCTCGCAGGTCAGCACCGGCGCCTGCGGGTCGGTTCCGGCGACCCGGTGGCCGGCGTAGTCGTAGGAGTACCGGTCTGCGAGGAGGGTGAGCCCCGCGCTCGCGCCGACCTCGATCAGCGCTAGCGGCCCGGGAAGAAGCGCCAGGGCGGGCAGCAGCGTGCCGCACCTGGCCGGCTCGTTCGTCTGGGTCCGCCGTTGGAGCATGGTCCTGGCGAGCTCGTCGCGCCGCCTGGTGATGAGCGTGTGCAGTGACGCCAGGTCCGGGGGCTCGCCGAGCAGGTAGCTCGCCGCCGCGAACAGCAGGTTCGGCTGCCGCTTAGCCGGAGGCAGCGTAGCGAGGAAGGCCAGCACCGGCTGGTCGCTGCCGGCCGCCAGGGCTAGTTCCTCGTACCGCGGCGACCGGCCGCGCGCTTCGGCGGCGAAGGCCCGGTACCTCGCGGTGATCGCCGCCGTCTCTGGCCCGGACGTCGACATAGCCCTGACGCTACATCGCTTCGTCTGTCGCGCCTGCCGGTCAGGCCACCGTGACCTGCACAGTGTGGTACCCGGTCGCGCCGTTCGGTTCCGGCCGGTGGAAGACGGACGTCTGGGTGTAGCCGGTCTTGTCGGTGGCCCGCACCTGGAGCGTGTGCTTGCCGGCCGTCGCCTGCCACGGGTAGTACCACTGCCGCCAGGTGTCGATCGTGTCCTGCACGGCCAGCTTCGCCTGGTGCCAGGTGCCGTCGATCCCGACCTCCACGGCTTCGATGCCGCGGTGCTGCGCCCACGCGACCCCGGCGATCATCACCGTGCCCGCGTTGACAGTCCCGCCCTTTGGCGTGTCGATGCGGGATTCGGTCTTGATCGGCGCCTGCTGCGACCAGCCGCGCTGCGTCCAGTACGCGTCGAACGCCCCGAACGTGGTGAGCTGCATGTCCACCACCCACTTGCAGGCCGACACGTAGCCGTACAGGCCGGGCACGACGACGCGAACAGGGAAGCCGTGTTCCTGCGGCAGCGGCTGCCCGTTCATCCCCACCGCGAGCAGCGACGCCCGGCCGTCCATCACGGGTTCTGTGGCGACGCCGAGGTTCATCCCGTTCACGTCGCGCATGACGATCTGCGTGGCGCCGGGCTGAATCCCCGCCTCCTTGAGCAGGTCGGCGAGCAGCGCTCCCTGCCAGCGGGCGTTGCCGATGTAGCCGCCGCCGACGTTCTCAGAAACGCACGTGAGGGTGATGTCGCGGTCGTACATGGGGCGCTTCATCAGGTCGGCGAAGTTGATCGTCATCGGATTGCTGACCATGCCGTGAATCCGCAGCTGCCACGTCTGGGGTGAAACCTGCGGGACCACCAGGGCCGTGTCCACCCGGTAGAACTGGCTGTTCGGCGTGTAGAACGACGACAGGCCAGGGATGTCGGTGATCTCCGCGCTCTTCGGCAGGGGCTTAGCCTTCACCGACGGGCGGCCCAGCTTCACTGAGGATGTGTTCACGCTGAACCGCTTGTTCTGCAGGTACTGGCCGCCGATCCCCGCCGCGGCGGCGACCGCGGCGGCGGCGCCGCTCGCGATCAGGAAGTTGCGCCGGTTAGGCTTGTTCGGCGGCGGCGGCGGCGCCGGCGCATAGGTGCCTGAGGGTGCGCCAGTCCGTGTCATAGTGCCCGCCCAGGGCGGTAGGCGGGCCGCCGCGCGGCGGCACCGTGCAGCCAGACGAGGGCGGCGATCCCCACGATGCCGCCGATGACCGACGGGATCACGTCGGTGACGTGGCTGTCCGGCCTTGTGATGGCGACGAACGCCCCGAACAGCCCGAACAGGCAGATGCCGGCCACCCCGACCTCCACCCGCCGCCATGCGATCATGCCGATCGCGATCGCGAGGAGCGCGATCGTGACGTACATGCCGAGCAGCAGCATGGTCTTGTCGTTCTCGCCGAACTTCTGGACGGCGAAGTTTTTCAGCGCCGGGGGAGTGCGGTCGATGAACGCGCCGCCGACGGCGATGATGGGCGAGGCCTGCGGCCGCACGAAGGCGGCGACCAGGTTCGCCACGCCGATGGCGACCGCCGCGGCGAGGAACCCGGCGAGGCCGCCGGCCAGCAGTCCCCAACCGCGCCGCTGCCCGCGGGCAGCGGCCCGGCGCGGCCGACGGTAGTCGTCGTCGTCCCGCGGCGCCGTGTAGTCGTCGTAGTCATCGTCGCTGGCCGCGAAGAACGGGCCGGACGTGCGTCGCGGCGCTTGCTGCCACTCGGTGGGCTGCTGCCGCTCAGCGGGCCGCTCCCATTGGTCATCCCAGGGCGCACGCTGCTCTGGGGCGTCCGTTGTCAGGCCCGCGAAGCCACGGTATCCGCCGGCGTAACCGTCGCGGCGGTAGTCGGCCCGGGTGTCCTGGTAAGACGTGTCCTGGTACGACGCATCCTGATAGGACTGGTAACGCTGCGAGTCCTGGTACGGCGGATAGCTGTCCTCGTACTGGGCGAGCGTCGGGTAGCGCGACGAGTGCCGGTGACGCGGCGGGTCCTGGTAACTCATACCCCTATTGACGGTGCTCGGCCGCCGCCGCGTTCAGGGATCGCGCTCACGGTAAGCACGCGGTAAGAACCGCGTGGCGTCGGCTATGGGCCCGCCAGGTCTGCGGCGGGCTCTGCCGTGCCCGCGTTCCCTGCAGCGAATGCGGGCACGCCGTCGGCGCCGATGGACACCGAGACGGCCGGCTTGACGTATACCGCCGCCGGCTCGATCACCCGGTCGGCCGCCGTGCGCACGGAGGTGGTCTCACCGTCGGCCATTTCGGCGCGGGCCGCCTCAGCCGACTGGGGCATCTGGGGCGCCCCGGCGAGGACGGCCGGGACGCGGCCAGCGGCGCGGCGCTCGAGCACGTACCGGGCCAGGGCGCAGGCACACGCGACGGCAGCGCCGCCGCCGTACCCCCACAGCCGGGTGTGGTGGATGGCGACGCCGGCGAGATGGATGTTCGGGTTGTTCGCGAGGTAGCCACCCGCCGCGATCGCCAGCCACTCCGGGCGCCCGTCGAGAGCGACGAGCATCACGAGCAGGATCGCGTACCACTGGAAGTCCGGCGTGCACACGGCGAGGGCAGCGGAAGTCATCAGCACGCCGCCGCGCCACGGCTGGTCCGGGTCGCAGAACCGGTAGATCGCCACCGCGATCACGGCCAGGATCACCACGGCCGCGACGGTGGCCGCCTTGCCGTGCACGAATAGCCCGATGACGCTGAAGCCGCCT
>DATBBI010000109.1:0-4786 GCA_036271115.1 Trebonia sp. | reverse complement strand
GACCCGATGCCGCCGGGCACCGACACCGTGGTCGTGTGCGAGCTGGTGGTGCCGCGGGACGACGGCGGCGTCCTCGTCACTGGCCGTGCCGCTGGAGGCGACCTAGCGCCGCGCGGCGGGAACGTCCGTGCGGCCGCCGAGGACTTCGCGGCGGGCGAGCTCCTCGTGCCCGCGGCACGGCGGCTGCGCCCGGCGGACCTGGCCGCCGCGGCGGCCGGCGGGCACGTGACGCTGGCCGTGGCCCGGCGGCCGGCGGTGGCGATCATCCCGACCGGGGACGAGATCAGGCCGGTCGGCGCCGCGCTGCGCCACGGCGACATCACCGACACCAACTCGCTCATGCTCGCCGCGCGATGCCGGCAGGCCGGCGCGCGGCCGGCGGTCAGCGCCGTGCAGCCGGATGACCCCGACGCGCTCGCCGCGGAGATCAGGCGGTCGGCGGCGAACGCCGATCTCGTGCTGGTGATCGCCGGGTCGAGCCGCGGGCGCGACGACCATACGGCCGCCGTGCTCGCGCAAGTGGGTGGCGTGGCGGTGGCGGGCGCCGCGCTCCGTCCCGGCCATCCGGTGCTGCTGGGCCACGCCAAGCCCGGCGACGGGTCCGACGGGACCGTTCCGGTCGTCGGCGTGCCGGGTTATCCGCTGGCGGCGGCGGTCATCTGCGAGTTGTTCGTGCTGCCGCTGCTCGCCGCCATCGGCGGCTGGCCGCACACCGTGGACACCCGGCCAGCGATGCTAGACCGCGATTGGACCCCCCAGCCCGATGTCGAGGAGTGGGTCCCGGTCCGGCTGACCCGCTCCGCGGACGGCGTCGTCGCGACGCCGGGCCGTCGCGGCGCGGGCTCGGTCAGCCGCCTCGCCCGCGCCGACGCCTGGTGGCCGATCCCGCCCGGCCAGGGCACCTTCCCAGCCGGCACCGAGATCGAGGTCCGCCCGATCCCCGGCGACTACCCCGCCTAACCTGGGCTGCGGCCCGCCCGGCCGCTTCTTGCTGTTATCAGGGGTGGCGCATGGCCCCGCAGAAAGATAATGGGTCGTTAGGCACACCAGAGGGTGCACATTGACCCATTATCATTGCGCAGCAGCTCGCTTCTTGCTGTTATCGCCCATTGGGCGCGGGGGCGATTGGCGGTGTGGCCCACAGGTGCGGATCTATTGGCGCTGTGGGCCACACCGCCAATGCGGGCTGGCTGGCTGCGGGTCGCGGCCGGGCCCGTTAGCGGCGGGCCCGTTAGCGGCGGGCTGGGCGGAGGATGTGGCGGGCGCGGGCGGCGAAGGCGACCGCGGCGGTCGCCGCGACGATGGCACCGCTCAGGAAGACACCGGGGCCGGCCGGGGCGCCGAAGGGGCCGCCGGTGAACGTGCACACGACGAGCGCGAGCGCGCCTGCCGTGAAGACGGCCGCCGCGGCCAGCGGGAAGAACCCGCTGGGCAGCACAGGGACCGGGGCGCGGCGGCGCCAGTATACCGCGGCCAGCAGGTAGCAGCCGAGCAGCAGCAGGCCGCCGAGGCCACCGCCGATCACCCGCAGCGACACCGCGTCGCTGGCCGCCTCCAGCACCGCCGCATGGCCGCAGGTCCCCGCGCCGGGCCAGTTCGACAGCCAGTGCGCGCACTGCGCGGCTGTGTACGTGCCCGCGGGCGCGGGCGTGCCGCCGACGAAGCTCCTGCCGGCCAGGTGGTTCATGGCCAGCGCGACGAAGCCGCTGGCCGCGATCGCGAACATCCCGGTCCAGCCGAGCCGCAGGCCCGTCAGCACCAGGTCGGCCGCCACCTGCCGCGGTCGGAGGCTGTGCGCTCGCACCACTGCCCGTACCGAGCCGAACGCCGAGATCGCGGCCTCCTGCGCTTCCCGCTGCGTCATCCCGATCGCGACACCCGCCGCGGCGGATTCCCGCAGGTGGTCCTCGGCCTCCGCGAGGATCTCCGCGGTACGCTCCTGCGGGAGACGGCGCAGGCTGGCCCTGAGTTCGGCCAGGTAGCCGTCGATCAGGTCCCCAGTCACGCCTGCCACCCCACGACCGCCTGGACTCCGCCGGCGAAGCGCTTCCACTCGGTCCGCTGCGCGGCCAGCGCGGCCTCGCCGTCGCTGGTCAGCGCGTACACCCGCCGCTTGCGGCCGTCCGCGTCGGCCCACGAGCTGGCCAGCAGCCCCGCGTCCTCCAGCCGGTGCAGCGCCGGGTAGACGGTCCCCTCCGGCAGGTCGAACATGCCCTCGCTCCGCGCGCGCAGCGCCGTGATGATCGCGTACCCGTGGGCGGGCCCCGCCGCGAGCACGGACAGCAGCAGCAGGTCCAGGTGCCCCTTCAGCCGTTCCCTGCTCATGCCGAGTCCCTGTTCATGCCGAGTGCCTCTTCATACCGAGGGAATCTATGCCTCGCATGTCTAGGTGTCAAGCACGTAGGACCATCCGGGGCGCCAGTCAAAGTCCTCCGCCATCAGGTCCTCGACCGGGACGCCGCGCAGGGCGTGATCCAGCGCCCACCGGGTCGCGACGTGCCCGATGACCACGATCCGCCGTCCGTCCCAGCGCGACGGCAGGTCGGCGAGGAACCGCTCGCCGCGCGCGACGGCCTGCCGCCAGCTCTCCCCGCCCGGGTACGGCACGTCCAGGTGGTCGCGCCGCCCGGCGTGCATCCGCGCGGCGGGCATCCCGTTCAGCTCGCCGTAGTCGCATTCGCGCAGCCGCCAGTCGTGCAGCAAGGGAAAGCCCGGTTCGTCGAAGGCGAGCTCCGCTGTCTGCACGGCGCGCCGCAGGTCGGAGCAGAACACCGCCGCGATCCCGTCCCTGGCCCGCCGCCGCCCGAGCTCACGCGCCTGCGCCCTGCCCTGTTCGGACAGCCGTCCCGGCAGCCACCCGGTCGCCCGGCCCGCCTCGTTGTCCTCGGTCGTGGAGTGCGTCTCGAAGACGATCTCGATGCCCACGCGCCAACCCTACGACCCAGCCGGCGCGACAACCCGATCCGCCGCCGCCGCGTCAGGTACAAAGGAGTGACTCGAGGGGGAGAAGATGAGCAGACTTCCCGGGCTGCGATGGGCGATCGCGGCCGCCGCTGTCGCGGCGTCGCTCGCCGGCTGCCACGTCCCCTTCACTTCCAAGGGCGGCAGCGCCAGCGGGACGAGCAGCAGCGTCCCGGCCAGCCTGGACACGTGCACCATCTACGCGCAGCATTACGACGCCGAGGTCATCGTCACCCCAGGCCGCTCGTCCGAGTGCGACACACTGGTCACCAACCTGACCGGCGGCGGCATGGTCTGGTCCAGCACCCCCAACGCGGGGTCCATGGGCGATCTCACCGAGCAGTGCGACCTGATGAGTGCCGGCGGGATCTACGAGGCGGTCGTCATGGACGAGTCCGGCGCCTCCGTCGGCCACGCCACCTGCACCGGCTTCGAAACGGCCGGGTGGAACGCGAACACGCAGGCGGGCCCGCTCGCCCGCTTCGTAGCGGCCCATCAGCAGGCGCTGCTGCAGCAGCAGGCGACCGTGGCCGCCTCGGCCGGCCAGGAGCAGCAGGTCAGCGGCGCCCAGCAGGCGCTCGAGACGGACCTCGCCACCCTGCAGCGCGCTACCTCGGCGCTCACCGGCAGCACGACCCTGACCGGCGCGGTGAACCAGATGAAGCACGACTACGCCCAGGAACAGGCGGATTACGCCCGCGAGCAACACGACTCGTGCCCGGCCGCCGCCGGGGACGCGACGACCGTGGGCCAGGATTCCGCCACGGTCGGCAGCGATCTCAACACCCTCACGGGCGACGTGGAGAACCTCCAGGTCGGGGGCATCCAGAGCGTCCAGACGGCGGTGTCCAACGTGAATACCGATCTGAGCACGCTGCAGAGCCTGCACGCCGCGCCCACGGTGAATCCCGCCTCGGCCATCGCCACGGGCACCACGGCGCTGGCGAGCGCATGGAACTCCATTTCCGCCGCGCAGGGCCAGGGCAAGACGATCATCACCGAGGCTCAGGCGCTGGCGGCCACGGCACAGAGCCTGGCCAGCCAGCACGGCTGCTGAGCCCGTGGCGCGCAGAGCGGTCGCCGCGCTGGCGGTCGTTTTCGTGGCCGCCGCCGCGGTCTCGGTCTGGTACCGCGGCACCTACCACATCTGGCCAGGCCAGGCCGCCGGTTCCTGGGTGCACTGGTGCGGCCGCGACTACGAGAACGACGAGGGGCCCGCTTCTGCCGAGACCTTGCGGCAGATAAAGGCCGACGCCGCGCTGCCGCTGCGCTTCGCCGGCGGCTACCCGCCGCTCGGGCCGCGGCAGCAACTGCTCACGGTCTCGATGGCTGGCCAGCCCGCCGCGTGTCCCACCGCGGTGTTCCTGAAGACCGGCCCGGACAGTTACCTGCCTTACGGCTTGCTCGGCGGTCCCTGAGCGAGCCGCGCGACGAGCGACGGGTCGTCGAGGACCGGCTGCCAGGCGAGCTCGGCGGCGCCGATCAGGCCGCCGTCGTCGAGCGCGCAGGGGTGGATCGGGACTCCCGCCCCGCGGCCCCACGGGCTGCGCAGCGCGACGGCCTCGCGGAGCTGGTCGGGGGCGGCGAGCAGCAGGTGCTTGTGCAGGCCGCCGAGCAGCACCCGGTCCGGGTTGACCACGTTGATGAGGCCGGCCAGGCCGAGCCCGAGGGGAACGACGAGGGTGCTGACGGCCGCCCGCACTCGCGGGTCGGTCGCGTATCCGGTGCTGACCGCGGCGATGGCCTGGTCGAGCACCGCGGTGTCCGGCGCGGGGACGAGGCCCGCCGCCGCCATGAAGCGCTCGGCGTCGGTCTCCACGTTGAG
>DATBBI010000108.1:0-9862 GCA_036271115.1 Trebonia sp. | reverse complement strand
CCGCCCGTGGTGGTCACGGTGGCGACCAGGTCGAAGGCCTCCCCGGCATGCCGCGTCCTGCCCTGGGTCAGTGCGTACGGGCGGACGACGGGACCAGCCTCGGCGTCGAGCCACCGCTCGTCATTAGACGGCATGGGCCTTTCTTTCTAGCTGCCAGATAACGCGGACTGGGTCCGCATGTTGACCTGCAGGTGGTCTCCGGTGCGCTGGACGAGGACGGCCATCTCGTACGCCACCAGTCCCACGTCGGCCTGGGCCGCGGTCAGGACGGCCAGGCAGGTGCCGTGCCCGGCGGCCGTCACGAACAGGAATCCCGAAGCCATTTCGATGATCGTCTGCCGTACCTCGCCGCCGCCGAAGTGCCTGCCCGCGCCTCGTGCCAGCGACTGGAACCCGGCGGCGAGGGCGGCCAGATGCTCGGCGTCCGCCTGGTCCAGGCCGCGCGAGGCGCCGAGCGCCAGGCCGTCCTGGGACAGGAACACGGCGCGCTCGATGTGCGCGACCCGCAGCACTAGGTCGTCCAGCAGCCAGTCGAGCTGGCTCACCGGGTACCGCTGGTTAGTCTCCATCGCCGCTGGCCTCCGTGTCCTGTTGACCCTGTGACCGGCGTTGACCCTGTGACCGGCCTTGCTGCCACCCGCGCTGCATTGCCGACAGGGTGTTCCGCATGTCCGACAGCGACGCCGAGGCGGCCGGAGGAACGCTGCCGCCCGTGGTCCCGGTAGAGCCCGCCGCCGTGGAGGAGCGCAGCTGCGGAGCCAGGCTGGCTTGCCGCACTCGGCGTGGCAGCCCCTTGTAGTCTGTGCCGCCGCCGCCGCCGGGGTCCGCCTGCTGAACACCCGGGCCGTCACCGTGGATGCTCCCATCGCTGTACGCCGGCTGCCCGGCTGTCGATTGCCCGGCTGTCTGCTGCCCGTAGCCGGGGCCGTAAGACGGCTGTGCGCCGGAGGTCCCGGTGCGCGGGTCCGCATACGACTGGGCGTAAGGGGCGTCGCCGGTGCCCGGTGCCGCCCCGCCGCCCTGTTCGCTGCGGTGCAGCGGGGTGAAGACGTCGAAGGGCGGCGCCTCCGGCGCGCCGGGCCGGGTAACAGGGACGCCGGTGACTACCGGCACCTCGCCGGTGCCGTGCCGTCCGCGGCCGCCGCCTGGCGCTGTCGGCGCGCCCGGTGCGGTCGCCGCTCCCGTATCGCCTGTGGCGTTCCGCAGCCGCATAGGACCGGAGATGCGGATGTTCGAGCCTCGCGGCCCGCCGCCCTGTCCCTGCCAGCCGCCCGGCCGCTGCGGGCCGCCAGGTCCCTGCCAGTTCCCTGGCGCCCCAGGCGCTTGCGGGGGAGTCGGCTCCGGGTAGCCGCCGTAGCCGGGGTAGTCACCCCGGCCGCCCATCGCGGCGCCCAGGTTCGGGCTGTCCGGTGCGCCTGAGGATCCGGACGGCGAGAAGTTGGGCACCGGCAAGCCGGAGCCGTCGGCGCCGTACGGCTGCTGGAAGGGGCCGGTGCCCGCACCAGCGCCCCCATTCGCCCCGTAGGGCCCGTAGGCCTCGTAAGACCCGTAGGGGACATCAGGCCCGTAGGCCCCATTCGCCGCATAGGCCCCGCTGCCCGGGTACGCCCCGCTCCCGGGGTACGCCCCGGTCATTCCGTAGCCGCTGTTCGGCGTCGGCACTCCGGCCGCCACCGGGGGACCGCCCGCGGTGATCGCCGCCGGCCCCTCGTCCACGATCAGCCGGTCAGGGATCAGGGCGACCGCGGTCGTGCCGCCGTACGGAGACTGCCGCAGCGTGACGCTGATGCCGTGCCGCCGTGCCAGCTGCCCCACGACGAACAGGCCGAGCTGCTCGGTGTTGGTCGGGTTGATCTCCGGCGGCTGGGCGAGCCGCTCGTTCAGCTCGGCCATCCGCTGCGGTGTCATCCCGAGCCCGCGGTCCTCGATCTCGATCGCGAACCCGCTGGCGACCGCCTCGCCGGAGACGCGGACCTGGGTGAACGGCGGGGACAGCGTGGTCGCGTTCTCGATTAGCTCGGCGAGCAGGTGAATGACGTCGGTGACCGCGGAACCCGCTAGCGCCGCCCGCGACTGCGTGGAAACGGTGACCCGCGCGTAGTCCTCGACCTCGGAGATGGCACCGCGCATCACGTCGATGAGCTTGACCGGCGCGGACCAGCCACGGCCGGGCGGCGCACCGGAGAGGATGATCAGGCCTTCCGCGTGCCGCCGCATCCGGGTGGTCAGGTGGTCCATCTTGAACAGGTCTTCGAGCACGTCCGGGTCGGTGGCCTTGCGCTCCATGCCGTCGAGCACGGTGAGCTGGCGCTGCAGCAGCGACTGGCTGCGCCGTGCCAGGTTGCGGAACATGTCGTTGATACCCTGCCGTAGCCGCGCCTCGTCGACAGCGGACCTGATGGCGGTCTGCCGCACGGTGTCGATCGCCTGGCCGACCTGGCCGATCTCGTCGCTGCCGACCCGCAGCGGAGGCGCCTCGGCCGCGACGTCCACGCTCTCGCCGCGGCGCAGCCTGCTCACCACCGAGGGCAGCTGCTCTTCGGCCAGCGTGAGCGCGGAGCGGCGGAGGGTGGTGAGCCGCCGGTTGATGGACCGGCCGAGCAGGATCGTGACGAGCAGCGTGAGGATGAGGCCGGCCAGGCCGAACACGGCGACTTCCCACACGCGCCTCTTGGCGTCGATCGCTATCTGCTGGTTGGCGTCAAGCACCACGTTCGCGGTGGTGGTGCCCGCCGTGCTGGCGGCGCCTAGCCAGGTCTTGGTCATGGACTGCCAGGCCGGGGCCGACAGGCCCTGCTGTTCCAGCAGCGCGAGCGGGATGCCGGCCTGGACGGCCTGCTGGACGCTGGTGAGGTTGTTCTGCAGGGACACCGGCGCCAGCTTGTCCATGGTGGCGTTGTAGACCTTGACCTCGGCGGGGGTGAGCAGCTGCTGAGAGTTCAGCGTGTCACCCTGCTGCCGCCCCGCGGCCTGGCTGAAGGCCACCCGGCCGGGGCCGGTCAGCGATCCGCCGGCCAGCGCGCCGGCCAGCACCGTGTCCTGCTCGGACATGTCTTCCTGGGTGTTGACCACGGAGATCAGCCCTAGGCCCTGGATCGCGGGAGCCGCCGCCTGAATGCTGTTCACCTCGGCGATCAGCACAGCCCCCTGGCTGGCGATGACGTTCGTGTACGCCACGAGGGCGTCGAGCGGGGCCAGCTTCCCGGCGGTGACCGAGGCACGCAGCGGGCCCATGTTGCCGACCTGCGCGGTCATCTTGTTGATGGCGACGGTCTCCGCCGGCGTCGTGCTGCTCTTGGTGCCCGGTGAGTCGAGCGCCGCCGCGAGCTTGATCGCGCCGTTCTTCGTCACCATGATGGCGCTTTGGTAGGCGTTGAGGTTTGTGGAGTCCGGATGGGACAGGTACACGACCGCGGCTCGTCGCTCGGCTTGCAGGAGGTTGACGAAGCTCGTCAACGGCTCGGACGTCGCCTTGATCAGGCTCGGTGCGCGGTCCTGATTGAGCCAGCTCGAAACCGATGTATACGCTACGTAGCCAAACAGCCCGAGCATCGTGATCAGCGGGATGGCCACCAGGAAGTAAATTCTGAGCCGGATGGATCGTCCGCGCGATCCCATGAAAGACCCCCTGAGGGTTACGGTAGTGAGCAAGTTACGATACCGCGCCGAGACCAAGATCGTCCCCAAATCGGTACATTTGACTCGTCAATTCCCCCTGGTAGAGGGGACGCGCGGCTGTCGCGCCCTCGCGGCGGTCGCCCCCTTTGTCGGTGCCAGCCCCTAGTCTGGACAGGTGACCACCACGGCGACGCATTCCCTTCTCGACGGCCTCAATCCGCAGCAGCGTGCTGCCGTCGTGCACGCGGGCGGTCCGCTGCTGATCGTGGCCGGCGCTGGGTCAGGAAAGACCCGGGTGCTGACCCACCGGATCGCCTACCTGCTAGCCGAACGGGACGTCTCGCCGGCCGAGATCCTGGCGATCACATTTACCAACAAAGCGGCAGGCGAGATGGCGTCCCGCGTCGCGCAGCTGGTGGGCGACCGCCGCGCCCGGTCGATGTGGGTGATGACGTTCCACTCCGCGTGCGTCCGGATCCTGCGCCGGGAGGCGAAGCGGTTCGGGTACCCGCAGAACTTCTCGATCTACGACGCGGCGGACTCCCAGCGGCTGATGGCGCTGGTCTGCCGGGAGCTCGAGCTGGACGCGCGCCAGTACCCGCCGAAGGGCATGGCGGCGCAGGTGTCCAACCTCAAGAACGAGCTCATCGACTACGAGTCGTTCGCTTCTCGCGCGCGCACCGCGCGCGAGAAGGCCCTGGCCGAGGCGTACGCCGAGTACCAGCGCCGCCTGGTCGCGGCCGGCGCGCTCGACTTCGACGACCTGATCATGGTCACGGTCAACTTGTTCCAGGCGTTCCCCGAGGTTGCCGAGGCGTACCGCCGCCGGTTCCGGCACGTGCTCGTCGACGAGTACCAGGACACCAACCACGCCCAGTACGTCCTGGTCAGGGAACTGGTATCCGGTGGTTCTGCTCTTTTTTCATCCGGAACGTCCTCGCCTGACTCCGTACCGCCCAGCGAACTGTGCGTGGTGGGCGACGCGGACCAGTCCATCTACGCGTTCCGCGGCGCGACGATCAGGAACATCGTCGAATTCGAAGAGGACTACCCGAACGCGACCGTGATCCTGCTCGAGCAGAACTACCGCTCGACGCAGACCATCCTGTCGGCGGCGAACGCCGTGGTGTCCCGCAACCCCGGCCGCAAGCCCAAGAACCTGTGGTCCGACGCGGGCGCCGGGCCGCCGATCGTCGGGTACGTCGCCGACAACGAGCATGACGAGGCCGCGTTCGTCGCCGAGGAGGTGGACCGGCTCAACGACGAGCACCTCGCCGCCCCGGGCGAGGTGGCAGTCTTCTACCGGACGAACGCGCAGTCCCGTGTCTTCGAGGAAGTGTTCATCCGGGTCGGGCTGCCGTACAAGGTGGTCGGCGGCGTCCGGTTCTACGAGCGGCGCGAAGTCCGCGACCTGCTGGCCTACCTGCGGCTGATCGCCAACCCGGCGGACGAGGTGTCGCTGCGCCGGGTCCTCAACGTGCCGAAACGCGGCATCGGGGACCGCGCGGAAGAGTACGTCGCGGCGTACGCCGCGCGGGAGCGGATCACGTTCGCCGAGGCGCTACGCGTGCCGTCCGAGGTGCCCGGTCTCGCCGCGAGGTCGGCGGCGGCTATCGCCGGGTTCAACGCGCTGGTGGAGGACCTGCGGGAACAGGCCGCGACGGGCGGCCCGGTTGCCGAGCTCGTCGAGGCGGTGCTCGACAGGACCGGCTACCAGGCGTCGCTGGAGACCTCGCCGGACCTGCAGGACGCCACCCGGGTGGAGAACCTGCAGGAAATGGTGTCGGTGGCGCGCGAGTTCGACGCCGCGGCGCCGGACGGCACGCTCGCGGACTTCCTCGAGCGGGTGGCGCTTGTCGCCGATGCGGACGAGATCCCCGACGGGGAGGACCACGGCGGCATGGTGACGCTGATGACGCTGCACACCGCCAAGGGCCTGGAGTTCCCCGTGGTGTTCCTCACCGGCATGGAGGAGGAAGTGTTCCCGCACGCCAGGTCGCTGACCAACCAGCGGGAGCTCGAGGAGGAGCGGCGACTCGCCTACGTGGGGATCACCCGCGCGAAGGAGCGGCTCTACCTGACACGGGCGACGGCCCGTAACTGGTATGGACGGCCGTCCTTCCACACCCCGTCCCGGTTCCTGTCTGAAATCCCCGCGTCGCTGATCGAGTGGCGGCGCGACGCCCTGGCGGCGGCCGCGGCTTCCGCGCCGGCTTCCGAGCGGATGGCGACGCGCCCTGGCGTGACAACGGTCGGCAACCGGGCGGTCCCCGCGCTGGCGCCCGGCGACCGGGTGACGCACGACAAGTTCGGCCTCGGCACGGTGGTGTCCGCCGACGGCTACGGCGACCAGGCCGAAGCCAAGATCGACTTCGGCGGCGAGTACGGCGTCAAGCACCTGGTGCTGCGCTACGCCCCGCTTGAGAAGCTCTAGCGCCTGCTCACCGCGGCAGCCGCGGACGTTGGTACGTAGGGCGGCGGTCGTTGGGGGTGCGCGAGTCCCGCTGCTCCCGTGGAGTCCACGAGGGGCGGTCGCCGCGCCCGTTGCTGCCCCAGCGGTCACTGTTAGCGCGCTGGTCGGCGCTGCCCCGCCGGTCCGGCGGGACGCCGCGGTTGGGGGCGGCGGGGCGCGGGCTGGGCCCGGGGCGCGGACGGGCGCCGTTGCCAGCTCCGCCGCCGGACATCGGGAACTGGCCGGACACGAGCTGCCTGGAAAGAAGCCAGCGGCCGCCGGCGATCACCAGCACAAGGATGGTCGCGGCGCACATGGCGAAGAAGACGTTCGCGATCCACTGCAGGAAGTTGACGCCGATCTCCGTCGTCGAGGTGTCCACGCCGCGGTCGTGGATGGCCCCGGTAATCGCGGTGCCGAAGAAGAGGACCAGCGCCGGGAGCGGAATGAGCACGTAGAGCCGGCGGCGCCGGATGGCGAGGGCCGCGATGATCGAACCCACTATCGTGCAGAACCCGAGCCAGAAGCCCGGCTCCCTCCCCGTCACCACTGTGCCTGCCACGCCGAGTGCGGTGGCGCCCAGCAAGATGTAGACCGCGCCTCGGGTGGACACCGAGCCGAGCCAGCGAAAGGCGGGCGGCCGCTGGCTTCTGAGCTGATCATCCGGGACCACGGGGGGCCGCCCGGTGCGGCGCTGCCCGGCGCGGAGGCCGTCGTCCAGACCGCCAGGGGCACCGGGGGCGCCGGGGGCGCCGGGCTGGTTCCTGCGTGGGGCGCCCGCGCCGCCGGGGGCGCCGGGCACTGGTTCGGCGCCGCGGCCCCAGCCGCGGTCGGCCGCGCCGGGGTCGCTCCGCCGCTGCCGCCGTGGATCGGGGTCCGGCCGGCCGCTGCCAGGGCCGCGCCCGGTACCGTAGCCGTCGCTGCGCGGGTCCGCGCCATCGCGGGCCGATGCGCCAGGAGCGCCAGGGACACCCGAAGCGCCTGGGGTGCCTGGGACACGCCCGGGACCACGCCGCCGGGCGTCGCCGCCGCCAGGCCAACCGGGATCGGCTCCGCGGGATGCTGGCCGGGCGGGGCCTCCTCGTGTCGGGCCGGGTCGGGGCTCCTGCCCAGATGGTGTGGTCATTGCTGCTGAGATTAGTCCATCGACTCTTAAGTTCGCCCCAATCAGCCTCTGACTCGTTAGTGGCGCTGCTCGAGAGCAGGCATTTCCGCCGAGATGGCCTACCGCCCGCGAACTGAGCGGGTAGCCTCGCCGCTACGATGACAGGCCAGCCGGAGGGGAACAGGAGTGTTCGGAACGCACGGCGGCGCGGTGATCGCAGGAAAGGTCGGCTACGCGGTGAGCTGTGTAATCGCCGCGGCGGTCCTGCTCGTAGCGGGGTACGCGTACCACGTGGAGGACCAGCTCGGCGGGATCGAAAGCTCTAACGCGCTGAGCGGTGGCCCGCAGACCGGCGAGATGAACATCTTGCTGATGGGGCTGGAGAGCCGGACCGACTACAACGGCAACATCTTGTCGCCGGGCCTGCTCGCCGCTATGCACGCCGGCAGCGTCTACGGGGTCAGGAACCTGGGCGTCGGCGGCCAGGCCACCAACACGCTGATCCTCATCCACATCTTCGCGGGCGGCAAGAAGGCGGTTGGCATCTCCATCCCCCGCGATGACTGGATTACCTTTCCCAAGGCTTACGACGGGCAGTCCGCGGGCAAGATCGACCAGGCTTACGGCCTCGCCTGGGCGCAGAGCCTCGGCGAGACCGCGAGCTCGAGCATCGGCCATGACCAGCGTTACAAGCAGGCCAACGAGGCCGGCCAGGCGGCGGCGATCGCGTCCGTGCAAGAGGTGACCGGCCAGCACGTCGACCACTTCGCCGAGGTGAACCTCGCGGGCTTCTACGCGCTCGCGCAGGCCTTCAAGGGCGTCGAAGTGTGCGTGAAGCCGTGGAACGGCGGCCAGAACCTGCACGACGCGAACTCGGGTTTCAACCAGAAGCATGCCGGTTACCTGTACCTGTCGCCGCCGCAGGCGCTGGCGTTCGTCAGGGAGCGGGACAACCTGCCGAACGGTGATCTCGATCGCACCCATCGCCAGCAGGCGGTCATCGACTACGTGATCTGGAAGCTGGAGCACCAAGGGGTGCTCACCGACCTCGGCCAGCTCAACAGCCTGCTCGGCGTCGCCAAGCAGTACGTGATCACCGACGCGGACTGGGACCTCCCGCTGTTCGCCACCGAGATGCACGCCCTGACGGGGAAGAACTTCTCCTTCCAGACGGGGAAGATCGCCGGGTACCAGACGATCAACGGACAGGCCGCTAACGCCATCGACATCCCCACGGTTCAGCGGCAGGTGCGGCAGGCGTTCACCGGCCCGGCGCCGTCGTCCGGCGGCAAGCAGGGCACGGCGAAGAACACGGCACCGGTCCCGCCGGCGTCGACGGTCACCGTGGACGTGTACAACGGCAGCGGAGCGCCCGGGCTGGCCGGCGGAGTCTCGCAGGCGCTGGTCTCGAAGGGGTACAAGGGCGGCGTCGTCAACAACGCCGCGGAACAGCCGCACCAGGTCCAGCCGGCCACCCAGGTCTTCTACAACGCCGCGGCGGCGGCCAACGCCGCGAAGATCGCCGGCTACTTCGGCGCCACCGCGAACGCCAGCACGTCACTGCCGGCGGGTCACGTGGAGGTCCTGCTCGGCACCAGCGTTACGGCGATGCCCGCCGCCCTCGGCTCGCCGGGCGCCGCGGCACCCACGGCAACGGCCACGTCGGCCGGGGACAACGGCGCAGCTTCCGGGACGGTGACGGTGAACTCGAAGACGCCGTACGGCACGCCCTGCGTCTATTAGCCGGCGACGCGGCGAGCGAAGGCGTCGATATAAACCCGTGATACGGCCTACCCCGAAGGTAACGAACCGGTAGCCTCACGCCTTGAACGCGGGGGTACCGGAAGGGACGACATGTTCGGGTCACTGCTCGCGGGCAAGATCGGCTACGCGGCGAGCTGCGTGCTCGCAGCCACCGCTCTCCTGGTGAGCGGCTACGCCTTCCACCTAGAGGGCCAGGTTGGCGACGTCGCCAGCTCCCGTGTAGACGCCGGCGGCCCGCAGGTCGGCGACATGAACATCCTGCTGATGGGCCTGGAGAGCCGCACGTACTGGAATGGCCAGCCGCTGCCGAGGGCCCTCACCGACATCATGCACGCCGGCTCGGCCGCCCTCGGCGTCGGCGGGAACACCACCAACACGCTGATCCTGCTGCACATCTACGACAACGGGAAGAAGGCGACCGGGATCTCGATCCCCCGCGACGACGTGGTCACCATGTACGGCACGCACGGGTACGGCGGCACGACGGCGAAGATCGACGAGGCCTACGGCGACGCGCTGAGCTACGAGCTCCAGCAGCTCCAGCAGGACGGCCAGGCCGCGAAGATGAGCAGGGACCAGCTGTACTTCCAGGCCAATGAGGCGGGCAGGGCCGCGGAGATCCAGACTGTCCAGGCGCTCACCGGGGTGCACATCGACCACTTCGCCGAGCTGAACCTGTGGGGGTTCTACGAGCTGGCCAACATCTTCGGTCCCATCGAGGTATGCCTGAAGCAGGCGGCGTCCGACCCTGACTTCTCCGGCGCGAACATCCCCGCGGGCTACCACGCGCTCAGCGCCGCGCAGGCGCTGGCCTTCGTCCGGCAGCGGGAGAACCTGCCCAACGGGGACCTGGACCGCACCCACCGGCAGCAGGCCGTGCTCGACTACGTGATCTGGAAGGTCAAGCACCAGAACCTGGTGGC
>DATBBI010000107.1:0-3397 GCA_036271115.1 Trebonia sp. | reverse complement strand
CCGCACCGGCGCGCTGACCGGCCTGGCCGCGACCGGCGGCGTGATCACCTCGGCGGGCTGCGTGCTGGCCGGCACGTTCGCGGTGCTCGGCACGCTGCCGGTCACGTTCCTGACCGAGCTCGGCTTCGCGGTGGCGTTCGGGGTGCTGCTCGACACGATCGTGGTCCGCTCGGTGCTCGTGACGGCGCTGAACCTGGACCTGGGCCGGTGGGTCTGGTGGCCCAGCCGCCTGGCCCGCCAGCCGGCGCCGGAGGAGGAAACCCTGACCGGAGAGCCGGCCGGCGTCCCGTAGCCGGTGACCGCGGGCGCCGCGTCGGCGGCGCCCGCGTCGCCGGCGTCAGCCGATAACGTCGACGACGATCACGGTGGTGTTGTCGTGCCCGCCCGCTTCGTCGGCCGCGGCCACCAGCGCAGCGGCCGCCTCCTGCTGATTGCCGGCGCTCAGCAGCGGCAGGATCTCCTCGTCCGTCAGCTCACCGGTCAGGCCGTCGGAGCACACCAGGTAGCGATCGCCGGCGAGGGGCGGCAGCAGCCAGTGGTCCGGCCGGACCACGAAGTCGCTGCCCAGGGCCCGGGTGACGATGTTGCGCCGCGGGTGGATGCGCGCCTGCTCCGGCGTGATCGCGCCCGACAGGACCAGTTCCTGCACCTCTGAATGGTCCACGGTGAGCTGGCCGAACTGGTCGCCCGCCAGCCGGTAGACGCGCGAGTCGCCGACGTTGAACACCATCAGCTGGGAGCCGGCCGGCGTGACCAGGGACGCCAGGCCCGTGACGGTCGTGCCCATCCGGTGCGCCTCGTCGCGCCCGATGACCGCGCGGTTGGCCTCGTCGAGCGCCGCGAGCACCGTGTCCACCGACAGCGGGCCGCCGCGCGCGTACCGCGCCAGCACCTCGATCGCGACCGCGCTCGCCACATCACCGGCGTCATGTCCGCCCATCCCGTCGGCCACCGCGAAGATCGGCGGCAAGACAAGATAGCTGTCTTCGTTGACCCGGCGAACGCGGCCGGTGGAGGTGGCGGCGCCATGAAAGAACCGGGTCATTGCCGCAGTATGACAGAGGACTTGAATCTTTGCGCAATCAAAGTCAGTGGAGAATGATGTCCGGCCAACAGACGGCTCCGTACGTTCCGAATAAGGGAAAGAAGGGCACGCATGCCAGAGCCGGGTGACGCACTGCAGAAACTCGGCTTCCTGACCATCGGCCTGTTCGACGGCCATAATCCAGGCCCGGGACACGAGGTCACGCTCGAGATGATCTCGCTCGGGGAGCGGCTCGGTTTTGACAGCGCGTGGCTTCGGCACCGGCATCTGCAGTTCGGCATCTCCTCCCCGGTCGCCGTGCTCGCGGCCGCGGCGCAGCGCACGTCGCGGATCGAGCTCGGCACCGCGGTGATCCCGCTCGGCTGGGAGAACCCGCTACGGCTCGCGGAGGACCTGGCCACCGTGGACGTGCTGTCCGGCGGGCGGCTCAACCCCGGGGTGAGCACCGGGGCGCCGCGGCACGCCGGCGACGTGCGCGGCGCGCTGTACCCCGGCTCCGGCGGGGCTGAAGACTTCTCCTACGAGCGCGCGGCGCGGCTGCTGCGGTTCGTCGCCGGTGAACCGGCCGTGACGTTCCGCGGGACCGAGGGGTTCGAGCAGCTCTCCGACCGCGTGGAGCCGCACTCACCGGGACTGCGGTCCCGGATGTGGTACGGCGGCGCTTCGCTCGCGTCGGCGCGGTGGGCCGGGGAGCACGCGATGAACTTCCTCACCTCAAGCGTGGTCCGGGCCGAGGAATCCGAGGACTTCGCCGCGGTGCAGCTGTCGCATATCCGGGCGTTCCGGGAAGCGCACCCCGCCGGGCAGGCGGCGCGGGTGTCGCAGGGGCTCGTCGTCATCCCGACCGACAGCGCGACGGCGGCGCAGCGTGCCAAGTACGCGGCGTACGCCGCGGCGCGAACTCCTCGCACGGCCGCGCCTCTCGGGGCGGAGCGGATGATGTTTGCGCGGGACCTGATCGGCTCGTCCGGCGAGATAGCGGATTCCCTGTACGCGCACGCCGCGTTCCGCGAGGTGACCGAGGTGGCGTTCGCGCTGCCGTTCACCTTCGAGTGGGACGATTACGCGCAGATCCTCACCGACATCGCGGAAAAGCTGGGGCCCGCCCTCGGCTGGCAGCCGCGGTCCTGGTTACCGGAGGTGCGCGGGTGCCGCGGCTGCTCGTCGTCCATCACACGTCCTCGCCCGCGCTGCGGGCGATGCTCGAATCTGTCGTGGCGGGCGCGCGTGACCCGGAGCTCGCCGAAGCGGGGATCGACGTCGTGGTCTCCCCGGCCCTGGCCGCGACCGCAGTTGACGTGCTCGCCGCGGACGCGTTCGTGCTCGGCACGCCGGCGAACATCGGTTACATGTCCGGCGCGCTCAAGCACTTCTTCGACCAGGTCTACTATCCGTGCCTCGACGCCAAGGCCGGGGCGCCCTACGGGCTCTACGTGCACGGGGCCAGCGACACCACGGGCGCGGTGCGCGCGGTGACATCCATCGCGTCCGGGTTCGGCTGGGCGGAAGTGGTCAACCCGGTCGTGGCGATCGGGCCGGTGGGCAAGGACGTAGAACGACAGTGTTACGAGCTGGGCGCGACGGTCGCCGCGAACCTCGCCGGCTGACCTCTTCTGGGCGCTAGCCTGGCGGTGCGCTCAGCACCTCGGCCGGGTCGTGGCCGAGGTCGCGCAGCAGCACAATGGCGGCGTTCCTGCCCGGCGCGCCGGTAATGGAGCCTCCGGGGTGGGTGGTCGCGCCGGTCTGGTACAGCCCGGGGATCGGCATCCGGTGCGACGCCCAGCCTGGCGCCGGGCGCAGCGCCCCGGATTGCGCCACGCCGCGGTCGCCGCCATGGAACGCGCCGTGCACCATGTGCGGGTTCAGCTGCTCGTAGTCCGCGGGCGACTTGACGAGCATGGCGTCGATGACGTCGTCGGTGAACTCGGGGGCGAACTTCCGCAGGTGGTCGAGCTGGCGAGCCGCGTGCTCCTGCTTGACCGCGTCCCAGCCGGGCATGCCGGGCGGTCCGGGCAGCTCGTAGACCTGCTGGCTGAGCAGCTTGACGGTGTGCTTCCCCTGTGGCGCCCGGCTCGGATCGGCGAGGGTCGGCGTCGCGACCAGCAGCCAGGGCACGTCTGTGACGAACCGGCCGGCCCGCAGGTCCTGGCCCGCCCGGATGATGTCCTCAGGCCATCCGGCGGTCCCGGCCGACACGGCGGTGTGCCTGCCGCCGTCGTTGCTCAGGAACACCGGCGGCGCGCTGGTCGCCAGGTAGACGCCGAACCCGGGGATGCCGACGTCGTAGGTGTCGACCGAGTAGTGGAACTCCTCCGGCCACGACGCGGCCGGCGCCATGTCCCGCAGCTGGGT
>DATBBI010000106.1:0-2061 GCA_036271115.1 Trebonia sp. | reverse complement strand
CATGTCCGCGATCCGCGCCTTGTCCAGGTCGCGGAGCGCCTCGTCGAGCTGCTGCCCGTCCGGCCGGGCCAGCGGGCCGGTGCCTGGCGGCGCGGCGAGCTCGGGCGTCCAGAAGTGCTCCTCCAGGGCGATCGTGCGCATCTGCCTATCCTGGCATCCGGAACCCGGGCAGCGGGGACGGCAGCAGCAGCAGCGCGCCGGCCACCGCGCCGGCCACGGCGATCCACAGCGCCTCACGCAGCCCGAGCATGCTGCCGAGCAGCCCGCCGAGCAGCGCGCCGGGCGGCCGGGTGCCGTAGTTGATGGCCTGGAACGCGCCGGACACCCGGGACCGCACGCTGGGGGGGATGACCACGGCGAAGATCGCGGCGATGCTGATGTCGAGCACCATCACGCCGAACCCGCTGGTGAACTCCGCGGCGAACAGCATGACGAGCACCGCGGCGCCGTGCACGCCGGAGGCGAGCGGCACCAGCGCGAGCGGCGCGGTAAACACCAGGCAGCCCGCCACGTACACCAGCCCGGCGCCGAGCCGGGCCGTCAGCCGCTTGCACAGCACGGAGCCGAGCATCCCGCCCAGCGCGGCCGCCCCGATGACCAGGCCGAGCACGCCAGGCCGCACGCCCAGGGCGCGCACCGCGTAGAGCATGAACAGCGCGCTGAACATGCAGTAGAAGAAGTTGACCACGGCGACCCCGGTGAGCGACGCACGCACGATCGGCGACGCCCTGATGAACTTCAGGCCCGCGGTGACCCCGTCGCTGCCGTCGGACGACGGGGGCTCGGGCGGCCGGATCCGGCTGAGCTGAAAGGCCGAGCCGAGAAAGGACAGCGCGTCTGCGACGATGGCGTACGGCGCGGTGAGCGCCTCCACCAGAAGACCGCCGGCGGACGGGCCGGCCATGAACGAGGCCGAGCGGCTGCCGTAGATCAGCGACTGCCCGTCCACGTACCGCTCGGGCGGCACGATCGACACGAACAGCACCCCGTCGGACACGGTGAACAGCACCGACAGCGCGCCGACCGTGAACGTCACCAGGCACACCTGCACCAGCGTCAGGACGTGCAGCGCGTAGCAGACCGGAATGGTCGCCAGCGCCACGGCGCGGCCGAGATCGGCGACGATCATCGTGGTGCGCTTGCCCCGCCTGTCGACCCACGCGCCGGCGTGCAGCCCGAACAGCAGGCTGGGCAGCCACTGCAGCGCGGTCAGGTACCCCATCGCCACCGGCCCTGCGTGCAGCACCAGCACGGCGGTCAGCGGGACCGCGACCGACGACACCTGGTCGCCGAACACCGAGACCGTCGACGCCCCCCAGTACCGCCGGAACACCTTGTCCCGCAGCAACGGCGGAACCAGGTCACGACGTCCCGCCCCTGCATTCATAGCCATCAAAGCGTATGGCCGGAATCGGGACAATGCACGCGTCAGGGGGCATCTGGGTACCCCGGCTGGCCTGGTAACGCGTTATTCGGCGACCGGCTCGGGTGTCTCGTCGATTCCCGGCAGCCACTCGGCGCCAGCGTCAGACACACCAGGCGCCCCAGCCGTCAAGGACGCTGCAGGCACGACGGACGGGGCGGACGCCCAGTCCTTCGGCACGATCAGCGCCTCGCGGACCGCCATGAACAGCAGGTAGGGAATGAGGTCGACAGAACGGCGCAGGAACCACTTGGTGCCCTTGGTGGCCATCCACCAGAAGTCGTCGCGGCGGGTCGGGCCCGGTTCAGCCGGCTCAGGGTCCGGCCGCGCCCCCACGGCATACCCGGCGGTGTCGAGCGAGTCCCAGAGCCGGCAGGCGATGAGCCGGTGCCCGCGCTCGTTGGGGTGCAGCCGGTCGACCGACCAGTTGCGCCGCTCATAGGTCTCCGGGTCCCGCCCGGCGTCCCAGTGCAGGGTCCCGTACCTGGCGGCCACCTTGTCGAGCTCGGTGTTGACCGCGTGCATGCGCCGCGACAGCGGCCTGGCCAGCCCGGCGGGCAGCCCGAACATCCGCGCCGGGTCCGGCAGCCGCATGGTCAGCACGGTGGCGCCGCCCGCCTGCAGCGCGGCGACGGTCC
>DATBBI010000105.1:0-20722 GCA_036271115.1 Trebonia sp. | reverse complement strand
GCGCTGGAGAAGGCCGCCTACCGGTTCAGCGGCGAGCTGGAGATCGGCGGCCAGGAGCACTTCTACCTGGAGACCCAGGCCGCGCTGGCCCTCGTCGACTCCAGCGGCCAGATCTTCGTCCAGTCGAGCACGCAGCACCCGACGGAGACCCAGGACATCGTGGCGCACGTGCTCGGCGTGCCGGCGCACCAGGTCACCGTGCAGTGCCTGCGCATGGGCGGCGGTTTCGGCGGCAAGGAGTTCCAGCCGCACGGGCTGGCCGCCATCGCGGCGCTCGGGGCCACGCTGACCGGGCACCCGGTGAGCCTGCGGCTCAACCGCACCCAGGACATCACGATGACCGGCAAGCGGCACCCGTTCTTCGCGACCTGGGAGGCGGGCTTCGACGCCGGCAAGCGGCTGTGCGCGCTGCGCGCCACGCTGACCAGCAACGGCGGCTGGAGCCTGGACCTGTCAGAACCCGTGCTGGCCCGCGCCCTGTGCCACATCGAGAACGCGTACTGGATTCCCGACATTGAGGTCCACGGCCGCGTCGCCAAGACCAACAGGCAGTCGAACACCGCGTTCCGCGGCTTCGGCGGCCCGCAGGGCATGATCGTTATCGAGGACATCCTCGGCCGCTGCGCGCCCGTGCTCGGCGTCGAGCCGCACGAGCTGCGCCGCAGGAACTTCTACCGGCCCGGTCAGGCGACCCCGTACGGCCAGCCCGTGCGGCACGCCGAGCGGCTGGAGGCGATCTGGTCGCTGTGCGCCGAGCGCGGCGACTTCGACCGGCGGCAGGCCGCCGTGGCGGCGTTCAACGCGGCGCACCCGGACACCAAGCGCGGGCTCGCGATCACCCCGGTTAAGTTCGGCATCTCGTTCAACCTCACCGCGTTCAACCAGGCCGGGGCGCTGGTGCACGTCTACAAGGACGGCTCCGTGCTGATCAGCCACGGCGGCACCGAGATGGGGCAGGGCCTGCACACCAAGATGATCCAGGTCGCCGCCACCGCGCTCGGCGTGCCCATGGCGGCGGTGCGGCTCGCGCCGACCCGCACCGACAAGGTGCCGAACACCTCGGCCACCGCGGCCAGCGCGGGAGCCGACCTCAACGGCGGCGCGGTCAAGAACGCCTGCGACCAGATCCGCGAGCGGCTGGCCATCGTGGCCGCCGGGGGCCTCGGCGTGCCCGCCGAGGACGTGCGCTTCGCTGACGGCGTGATCACCGGTCTTGGCGCCGGCGACCGGCAGATCGCCTGGCCCGAGCTCGTGCGTGACGCGTACATGCGGCGCGTCCAGCTGTGGGCGGCCGGCTTCTACCGGACGGAGGGGCTGCACTGGGACGCCGAGCGGATGCAGGGCGAGCCGTTCAAGTACTTCGCGTACGGCGCGGCGGCGGCCGAGGTCGAGGTGGACGGGTTCACCGGCGCGTACCGGCTGCGGCGGGCGGACATCGTGCACGACGTCGGCGACAGCCTGTCCCCGCTGGTCGACTTGGGCCAGATCGAGGGCGGTTTCGTGCAGGGCGTCGGATGGCTGACACTGGAGGAACTGCTCTGGGACGAGACCGACGGGCGGAACCGGGGCCGGCTGAACACCCAGGCCGCGAGCACGTACAAGATCCCGAGCTTCTCTGAGATGCCCGAGGAGTTCAACGTGCACCTGTTCGAGCGGGCGACAGAATCGGGCGTGGTGTACGGCTCGAAGGCGGTCGGCGAGCCGCCGCTGATGGAGGCGTTCAGCGTCCGCGAGGCACTGCGGCAGGCGGTCGGCGCGTTCGGCCCGGCCGGATGGAGCGTCACGCTGGCCAGCCCGGCCACGCCGGAGGCCGTTTACTGGGCGGTCAGGGCCGCGCGTGACGCGGCGCCGTCCGAGCAGCCCGCCACCGCGTATGTGGGGGTGTGAGATGGACTGGCTCAGAGCCGTGCAGCAGCTGCGGGACAACAGGGAGCCTGGCGTGCTGGTGACCGTCATCGAGGTGCGCGGCCACGCGCCCCGCGAGGCCGGCGCCAAGATGGTGGTGAGCCGGGAGGCCAGCTGGGGCAGCGTAGGCGGCGGCAACCTGGAGGCGACGGCCGTCGCCCGCGCCAGGGAGATGATTTCGTCAGGGACCGCCGGGCCGCAGACGTGCGAGCTGCAGCTCAACCCGCACGCGCACACCGAGCACGGCCGCCAGTGCTGCGGCGGTTCCGTCCGGATGCTGCTCGAGCCGCTCGCGGTCCGCCCCGTTGTCGCCCTGTTCGGGATCGGGCATGTCGGCTACGAGCTGGCCAGGATCCTGTCCCGGCTGCCGGTCCAGCTGGTGCTGGTGGACTCGCGCGCCGAGCAGCTGGACCGGGTCCGGCTCGCGGACGTGATCGACGGCACCGCTGACGTCACCATGCGCCGCACGCTGCTCGGCGAGCAGGTGCTCGAGCAGCTGCCCAGGGGGGCGCACGTCGTGATCGCGACGCACGATCACGCGGAGGACTACGCCTTGTGTGACGCGGCGCTGCGCCTCGGCCAGCCGCTGGGCAGCATCGGCCTGATCGGCTCGAGCGTGAAGTGGACCAGGTTCCAGGCCCAGCTCGCCGCGGCGGGGCACAGCCCGGCGGCGATCGGCCGGATCACCTGCCCGATCGGGCAGCCCGGGATCACGGGCAAGGACCCGGCCGTGATCGCCGTCGCGGTCACCGCCGCCCTGCTGCCCGCGCTCACGGCCGGGCTGCAAAGCAGCGTGACCGCGTGACCATCTACGCCGGCACGATCGTCGATACACCGGGTGACCCGTTCGACGGCGACCCGGCCGATGCGCTGGCGGAGGCCGGCGCCGTCTGCGTCCGCGAGGGCGTCATCTGCGCCCGGGGCACGCTGGCCGCGCTGTGCGCCGAGTACCCCGGCGAGCCGGTGACCCAGCTGCCGGACGGGATGCTCGTGCCCGGCTTCGTCGACACGCACGTCCACTTCCCCCAGATCCGCGCGATCGGCGGGCTGGGCATGCCGCTGCTGGACTGGCTGGAGCGATGCGCCCTGCCAGAGGAGAGCAAGCTCGTCAGCCGGGCGTACGCGCGTGAGGTGGCCGACGAGTTTCTCGGCGGCCTGCTCGCCTCGGGAACGACCAGCGCGCTCGTGTTCGGATCGCACTTCGCGTCCGCCATGGAGGAGCTGTTCGCCGCGGCCGAGCGCAGCGGCCTGAACATCACCTCGGGCCTGGTGCTCAGCGACCGGATCCTGCGCCCCGATCTCTTGCACACACCGCGGGCGGCGCTGGCCGACAGCACAGACCTGATCGGCCGCTGGCATGGCCGCGGCCGGCTGCGGTACGCGGTCACACCGCGGTTCTCGCTGTCCGCGTCGAACGAGATGCTCGACGTCTGCGCACAGCTGCTGGAGGCAGGCGTCTGGTTCACCTCGCACGTCAACGAGAACGCCGCCGAGGTCGCCGCGGTGGCCGGGCTGTTCCCCGGCGCCCGGCACTACCTGGACACCTACCGTCAGCATGGCCTGGTCACCAGGCGCAGCGTCTTCGCCCACAACGTCCATCCCAGCGACGCCGAGCTCGCGATGCTCGCCGAGCACGGGGCCTCCGTCGCGCACTGCCCGACCAGCAACTGCGCGCTGGGCAGCGGGCTGTTCCCGCTGCGCAGGCACGTCGAGCACGGCATCGGCATCGCGCTGGGGTCCGACGTGGGCGCGGGAGCGGGCCTGTTCCTGCCCAAGGAAGCGCTGCAGGCCTACTTCATCCAGCAGATGCTGGGCGCCGGCGGGATGAACCTGACGCCGGTTCACCTGCTTTACCTGGCAACGCGGGCCGGCGCCCGGGCGCTCGGGCTCGACGACCGGGTGGGTGACTTCTCGGTGGGCAAGCACTTCGACGCCGTATGGCTGCGGCCGGCCGCGGGCAGCACGCTGGCGGTGAACCTCAAGCACGCCCGCGATACCACCGACGCGCTAGCCAGGATCTTCTCCCTGGCCACGCCGGCGGACGTGGCCGGCGTGTGGACGCAGGGCGTGGCCCGTCAGGGACCCTCCCTCGCTGACGGCACCCCAGACGCGGGCCTGGCCTGGACCTAGACCTTCTCCAGGCAGCCGCGGGCGGCGTTGCGGACCTCCGGCGGGACTCGCAGCCGGTCATCGGCACACAGCTGGCGCAGGTCCGCGTGGGCCGCATCCGGGACCTGGGTGAGAGCCGCCAGCCGGTCGAACAGCGCGGCCAGGCCGGAGTCGATCGGATCGCCGGGCCCTGGCATCGCGCCCCAGCAGTCCCACGGCAGCAGTTCCATGTTCAGCAGCGCCGCGGCGTCGCGCATCAGGTTGCCGGCGATCCACCAGTCACCCGTCTCGCCGATCAGGCTGAGCCCGAACCTGCCGGGGTCGGCCGCGCCCGACCGGTACCGCGCCCACGCGTCTCCGCCGGTGAGGAACCGGTCGCGCGGCACGTCGGTGAGGTCGAAGTCGATGTCGAACCAGCCCAGCTGCACCGCGTCGATCTGGGCGTCGACGAGGCGCCAGCGCTGCTCCCCGGCGTCCCAGTACTCGCAGACCCAGTGGTCCTCGAACGTGCCGGTGCCGAAGTAGCCGCCGAAACCGCAGCGTGCCCGCGCCGGCGTCCCGTGCGCCCGGAGCATTGCGGTCATCAGGACGGTGAAGTGCCTGCAGTTTCCCGGCAGCCTGGCTTCCGGCGGCCGCGCGACGTCCAGCGGGCGGCTGTCGCGCGCCACGATCTGGGCGAGCAGTTCCTCGGCCGGGCGGGTATGCACGCTGGACCGGTCTTGCTCAGACAGCGTGACCCCGTAGCCGCGCGCCATGTGCTCGTGGATCAGCAGGCCCTGCCCGACGGCGGCGAGAGCCGGAATGTCAGGGGGCAGGGCGTCGAGCAGGGCCGCGAAACGGCCGGCCGAGGTCATGACCCCTGGCCGGGTGTAGTAAGCCAGCATGGGACCTGACGCTACGCGCCGGTCGCTGACACCCTGTGTCAGCGACCGGCGTCGTCAGCGATCTGGCTACACCTCCAGCTTCGCCATCTCGTCCTGCACGAGCCGCTCGTGCTCGGCGTTGTCCTCGCGGGCGCGCCGTGGGCTCCACCGGCCCGCCATCAGCAGGATCAGCGGGATGAAGACCACCTGGCCGCCGACACAGACCCACCACCAATTCTTCCACTGCCCGGGCGCCGCGGCCGCGGCGCTGACGACATCAGAGCCGTGCGCCTTGAGGTACGCCAGGTCCGCCGGCGGCACCTTGGACAGCGCGGTCAGCTGCGTCGAGTAGGGAGCCATGAGGGTCAGCTCCGTCGAGTACGGGGCGATGGTCGTCAGCTGCGCCGCGTACGGGGCGACGGTCTGCAGCGCGGGCGCGGCCGCGATCACGCCGGCGATCGCCGCCTGGTTGGCCGAGATCGTGGTCAGGATCTGCAGGCCCTTGGCGCCGCCCCCGGCGGCAGCGACCGCCTGGGCCGCCAGCGCCGGCGGGATCGAAGCCGGGTTCTTGTAGGTGGCCAGCCTGGCGAACAGCACCGGGTTGGCCTGGATCACGGCGAGTTCTGGCGCGAACTTCTGCGCGTTCGCGAGCTGCGTCGCGTTCGCCTGCGCGGTGGCCAGGATCGTCGGCGGGATCGACTGCGCGGTGGCCACGACCGACGGGGGTACCTTCTGGGCGGCTGCCACGACGGCCGGGTGGCTCTGCGCGAAGGCCAGTTCCGGGGCGTACTTGGCGGACAGCGCGGCGACCTGCGTACCGTAGGTGACCAGCGGCGTCATCGAGCTGACCACGGCCGGCAGGATGAGGAGCGAAATGGCGATGACCGCGCGGATGATCCAGCCCCAGACGGCCAGGCCGGTCGCGGTCAGCGCCGGGTTGTGCTTCTCGACGGTCTCGGTGAAGCTGGCCATCCACGGCGCGTACGCGATCGCGAGGAACACCGCCAGGATGCTGATGACCAGGGCGAACGTGGCGTAGGTGGTGCCGTGGCCCAGGTTGAGGAAGATGATCGTCATGACGATCGCGCCGACCGCGCCGAGCACCATGAACGGCTTGCGGACCCCGACCCGGTCGGAGATGATCCCGATGATGATCAGGGCCGCCGCGTCGAATGCCCAGAACCAGTTCCCGATGCCGTTGGCCCTCGACAGCGTGAAGCCGAACAGCGAGGTGAAGTACACGGTGAAGAAGCCGACCGCCGTGTAGTAGACCAGCAGGAACACCGAGATCGCGAACGCCGAGCCGATGATGTCCAGGCGCAGCATCTGCCGCCACGGGTGCTCCGTCAGGGTCTTGACGTCGAGGCCGCGGGCCCGGGCCTCGATCAGCGCGCGGTCGCGCATGGACACCATGAGCTGGTCGCGCAGCTGCGGCGAGAGCTCGCGCAGCCCGATCACGGCGATCGCGGCGATGACGAGGATCACGATGCCGCAGATGATGAACTGATCCTGCCAGGCGGGGAGGTGGCTGAGCGTGTTGCTGGACACCACGGCGACCACCAGGCTGCCGAGGACCGGCCCGAGGGTCCAGAACCCCATCGCGGAGGCCCGGCCGAGCTGCGGCGAAAAGTCGCGCACCAACGCGGGGGTGGCGACGAGGATGACGCCCTCGACAGCCCCGATGATGGCGAACAGCAGGCCGTAGGTGAACGTGCTGCCCGCGTTCGGGATACCGAAGAGGACCAGCAGGCCGACGAGGACCAGGCCGTAGGCCACCAGGTTGGCGCGGCCCCACCGGTCGGCCAGGCCCGCGGCGAGCGAGCCGAAGGCGCCGACCGCGTTGGCGATCACGATCAGGTACACGTAGGTGCTAAAGGTCATCCCGAAGTGGGCGATGATCGACGGGGACACCGCGCCAGGGATGTAGAACGCGTAGTAGAGGCCGATCGTGGCGAGCACCACGATGGCCAGGTAGGTCATCCGCGGCCGGGTGTCCGGGTAGTGGTCGAGCTGCCGTCGCCAGAGGCCGTTCATGCCCCCGGCCGCCGGGGCGGCGCCTTGCGCGGTTGCTGTCATGCTGACGACCCCTTTCGGCGCCACATCGGCTGTGACGTGCGCACGGCCCTAAAGTACGTGTACGTACTTTAGAGATTTTTCCGTTACTGTAGAGCGCATGCCCGACACCCCGCAAGGGGGCAGCCTCGCCCACACCCACGAGGGAAAACCGGGCCTGCCCAGGGGGCGGAGCCGGCTTCCGGCGCGGGCGGTGCGCGCCTCCCAGGTGGAGCGGCTGCGCCGGGCGGCGATCGCGGCGGTCGCCGAAGACGGGTACGCGGACGTCACGGTGGCCGACATCGTGCGCCGGGCCAAGGTGTCCCGCGTCGCCTTCTACACGCACTTCAGGACGAAAGAGGACTGCTTCCTCGCCGCGACCCGCGAAGGCGGCCAGCTGCTGGCCGACCGGGTGGTCGCCGCGACCAGGGCCGCGCCGCCTGACGCCCCGGATGAGGAGGTGCTGCGCGCGGCGTGCCGCGCGTTCCTCCAGTTCCTCGCGGACGAGCCGGCCTTCGCGCGAGCGTTCTACATCGGCATGCCCACCGCCGGGCCGCGCGCGGTCGCGCGCTTCGACGCGGCGGAACGCCGGTTCGCGGAAATGACCGCCACCTGGCACCGCCGGGCGCGGGCCCGCCACCCGGACTGGCCCGCCGTCCCCGACGACGTCTACCTGGCGATCGCAGGCGCCATCGTCAAGCTCGTGCGGACCGCAGTGCGCAACGGCCAGACCGACGCGCTGCCGAAGATGGAAGACACGCTGCTGTCCCTGAACCTGTCCGTGCTGGCCGCCCGCCCCTGGCCCCTCGCGGACACCTCGTCCTTACACCTGCCCGCCCAGGTGCGCCGCGGCGATTTTCTTCGGGACGACCATGCGCCAGGCGTCGGTGACCAGTTCGCGCATTTCCTCGCGGCTCAGCGCCGCCATGCGCGCGTGCACCCAGTGGAAGCGCTGGTCCGACAGCCGCGGCATGGCGAACTTGTCCGGCTCGGCCGCGATCAGCGCGGCCCGTTCCTCTTTCGGGAACCCGAAGCCCATCGTTGACTCGTCGGGCGAGATCGCCACGTAGACGATCTTGCCGACGCGGAACTTGATGTGGTCGTAGATCAGGTGCTCGGAGGTGCGCGGCAGCGACATCGCCACCGCGCGCACGTCCGCCGCCGTGACCACGTCAGCTCCCGGGGACCAGTACGCCGGTGACCGGTGAGTAGGTGACCAGGGTCTGGTCCGGCTGGTCGGCGACCTGGAGGACCGCGTGGGAGTACTCGACAGGGCCGCGCCTGGGATGGCGGAGCTTCTTTGAGCCGCTGCCCCCGATGGCGGTGACGTCGTGGCGCGGCCACCAGTCCCTGACATGCTCACTGTCGCGCTGAAGCTCGGCGATCAGGGCGGCGATATCGGAGTCGTCCGGGTGCCGGGCGGCGGACAGCCGGAAGCGGCCGAGCATTGCCCTGGCCTCCGGCTCCCATTCCAGGTAGACCTCCCTCGCCTGGTCGGTGGTGAACATCCAGCGCACCAGGTTGCGCTCGCCAGGGGGCCCGGCCGGCCAGTCGCCGAACAGCTCGCGCGCCGCGGGATTGGCCGCCAGGACGTCCCAGCGGCGGCCCTTGACCAGGGTCGGGAACGGCTCGAGCCGCTGGACCAGGTCAGCCACGACGGGATCGAGCAGCTCGGGCGGCGCCGACCCGCTCGGGGCGCCCTGGGTGCCCGGGGCGCCCCGGGCGGAACCGCTGGCGTCGTCCGGCCCGTAGGCCAGGACATACAGGTAGCGCCGCTCGGCGGCGGACATCCGCAGCGCGGCGGCCAGCGCGTCCAGGACCTGCGCCGAAGGCCGCACGGGGCGGCCCTGCTCGAGGAACGTGTAGTAGGTGACGGACAGGTTGGCCAGCAGGGCGACTTCCTCACGGCGCAGGCCCGCCGTGCGCCGGCGCCCCGCGGACACGCCCGCGGGCAGGCCCACGTCGGCGGGCACGAGGCGCTCGCGCCGGGACCTGAGCAGCTGGCCCAGCGCCGCCGGATCTCCGCCGGCCGTCATGGTCCCCAGGGTACTCATGCCAGTACCAGTAAGAAACGGCTCTGGTTACCACTGTCCGGGACGCTGACGATGGGAACCATGGCAACCATCACCATCCCCGTCGACGACGGGACCAGCTTGCCCGCGTACCTGGCCCGGCCCGCGTCGAACCCGGCGGCGACCGGGGTGATCGTGGCGCACGAGCTGTTCGGGGTCAACCCGGACATTCGCGGCGTAGCCGACGACCTGGCCAGGACCGGGTTCCTGACCATCGCGCCGGAGTTCTACCACCGGGAGGCCGCGCCAGGCCGCTGGCTGGAGCGCGATGACCCCGGCCGGCAGGAGGGCTTCGGCTACCTGCGGCGGCTGCGACGCGACCAGGCGGTGGCCGACGTCGCGGCGGGCCTCGCATGGCTGACGTCGGAGCCGGGCATCGAGCGGGTCGCGCTGGTCGGATTCAGCGCCGGCGGCCACCTGGCCTACCTGGCGGCCTGCCGGCTGCCGGTCAGCAGGACCGCCGTGCTGTACGGCGGCTGGCTGCCCGGTACCGACATCCCGATGAGCCAGCCCACGCCCACGCTGGACCTGACCCCGGGAATCACCGGCCGGATCCTGTACCTGGCTGGCGAGGACGACGCGCTGATCGACGCCGAGCAGCGGAAGCAGATCGCCGCCGCGCTGAAAACCGCGGGTGTGGACCACGACCTGGTCAGCTACCCAGGGGTCGGGCACGCGTTCTTCTGGCCGGGGACGCCGCCGTTCGACAAGGAGGCCCGTGACGACGCCTGGCGGCGGATCGTGGAACTGCTCGCGTCCTAGCTAACCGAGGATGGGCCCCGGTCCTGGCGCGGCCCCCGGTCCTGGCGCGGCACAGCGCCAGCACGTTGGCGATGATCTGGTGGCCGGAGCGGCCGGCGGCGGTGAGGATCGACTCAGGGTGGAACTGGACCGCCCAGCGGCCCGCCGCCTCATCCTCGATCGCCATCACCACGCCGTCGTGTGTCGCGGCGGTGACCGTGAAACCGCCCTTCACGGCCTGCTCCTCGGCGTAGATCGAGTGGTAGCGGGCCGCGGTGAACTCCGGCGGCAGCCCCGCGAACAGCGACGCCCCGCCGCGGACCACGATCAGTCCCGGCTTGCCGTGCTGCGGCTCAGGCAGCAGCGACAGCTCCCCGCCGGCGTGCTCCACCATCGCCTGCAGTCCCAGGCAGACGCCGAACGCGGGCAGGTTCCTCGCGTCGAGTTCGGACAGCAGGCCGTCGCAGTTGAAGTCCGACGGGCGGCCCGGCCCCGGAGACAGCACGACGAGATCCGGGGCGAGCGAGTCGAGCCTCTCGGCGCGGAACCCGGCGCGCAGCGTGGTCACCTCCGCGTCATGCTGCCGGAAGTAATCGGCGAGCGTGTGCACGAAGGAGTCCTGGTGGTCGACGAGCAGCACCCTGAGGGGACGGCGGACGGCCGCGGCCGCCGTGGCTGACGGGACGACAGGCGCGACCTTACGTTCCGACTCATGAAGGGTTTCGATCAGGGCGCGGGCCTTGATGTAGGTCTCAGCCTCCTCAGCCGCCGGATCGGAGTCATACAGCAGCGTGGCGCCGGCCCGGACGGCCGCGATGCCGCCGCTGATGTGCGCGGTGCGCAGCGTGAGGCCGGTGTTCATCGACCCGTCGAAGCCGATCTTGCCGACGGCGCCGCCGTACCAGCGGCGCGGCGCGGTCTCGTTGTCCTCGATGAACTGCATCGCCCAGGTCTTCGGCGCGCCGGTGACGGTGACCGCCCACATGTGCGTCAGGAACGCGTCGAGCGCGTCGAACCCGGGCCGCAGCCGCCCCTCGATGTGGTCGACGGTGTGGATCAGCCGGCTGTACATCTCGATCTGCCGCCGGCCGATGACCTTGACCGAGCCCGGCACGCAGACCCGCGACTTGTCGTTGCGGTCCACGTCGGTGCACATCGTCAGCTCGGACTCGTCCTTCGCCGAGCCGAGCAGGATGGCGATGTTCGCCGCGTCTTCCAGCGGGTCGGTGCCGCGCGCGATCGTGCCGGAGATCGGGCAGGTCTCCACCCGGTCCCCGGTCACCCGGACGTACATCTCCGGCGACGCGCCCACCAGGTACTCCCCCTCGCCGAGGTTGAACGCGAACTCGTAAGGCGCCGGGTTCCGCTCCCGCAGCCGCTCGTAGAACGCGGCCGGCGACGCGCACCGCCCGTAGAACACGTGACCGGGCACGACCTCGAACAGGTCACCGCACTTGAAGCGTTCCTTCGCCCGCTCCACCATCGCCGCGTACACCCCGGGGGTGGGATTGGCAGGAATCTCCGTAACGTCCCCGGCCGGCTGTGGCGTGTCCGCCGTCTCCCTGGCGTGGCCGGCCGTCGAGGCGCCGCCGGCCTCGAACTCGTACCGGTACACGACCGCCTCCTCACGCCGGCGGTCCAGCACCCAGATCTCGTCGGGCAGATGCAGCACCAGGTCCCGCTGGTCTCGCGGCCTGTCCAGCCGCAGCCGCACAGGCTCGAACTGAAACGCCAGGTCATAGCCGAACGCCCCGTACAGCCCCAGATGCGGATCCGCGCACCCGAAGGCCGCGACGATCTCCCGCAGCACGCTGAAGACGGTCGGCTGCCGCGACCGCTCCTCCTCGGTGAACGCACCCTCCCCTTCTGGGACGACGACCGTGAACTCGGCGGGCTCCGCCCGCTTCTTGCTGTTATCAGCCGTGGCGGGCTGTTCGTGGCCAGCCTTGCGCATCGCCTCTGCGATGGCCGGAAGGATGACCAGGCCGCGGTCGTTCAGCGCGCGGGCGGTGACGTACCGGCCGTGGGTGGTGATCTCCACGGGCGGGTTCACGTACGCCATGTGCCAGCGGCTGTACCGGCCGGGATACTCCATGCCAGAGCTGAGCACCCCGCCGCGGCGGCGGTCGACAAGGTCGGCAATGCGGGTCAGTTCGGCCGGATCGAACGCCTTGGCCGTGCGGGTGACCGCGACGCCGCCGCCGGTTGTCATCTCGATGGTGTCCACCGTGGGCCTCTCCAAGTCAGGTATGGCCCGGTGTGCGGCGGGAGAAACGAAAAGCGACCGCCATCTCCGGGCGGTCGCTCAGACTCAGCTAGGGACACCGCCTACGGGCGGCGCCACCACTGAAGGTCAGCAAAAGTTCTCATCGCGGCAGAGCATATCAGTCAGCCGGGGCAGGCGGAGCGGGTGTCCGGCATTCGCCAGGCGGCCGCGGCGCCCGTGATGATCTCGGCGGCTTCGCGCATGTCCGGGGTGCCGCTCACCCGCTGGCCTTCGAGGAAGGCGCTGACCATGGGCAGGACGCTGCCGTCGCCGAGGAGGCCGCCGTGGAAGGCAGGGACCACTATCACGTCAGGCGGGAGGGTGCAGACCGGGAGGGTCAGGGCGTCGGCGAGCGGGACCACTGCCATCCAGCGAAGGGACTTGCCGGATTCGCCGCTGACCGTGTTGAAGTACTTGGCGCCGAACTCGCTGACCGAGGCGATCAGGTGCTGGGCGCCGCTCGGGCCGTACGGTGAGATCTCGCCGGCCAGGTGGTTCAGTTCGTTGAGGGCTTCTTCTGACACCGAGTCAGCGTCCTGTCCCGCCGGATAGCTGACCCGGCCTGGGTCGACGATCGGGCTGAGCAGCACCACGGAGCCGATCGGGAGGCCGGGGTGGCGGCTCAGCATGGCATAGACGCCGAGGGTGCCCTCGCTTTCCGCGACCACGTCCACCGGGCGGTGCGTCTGGTTGTGCAGCACCTCGAGCTGGGCGGCGATCCGGTCGCCGAGCACAGGCAGCGGCAGGTCGTCCGCGGATGGCCCGTGCCGTACCGGGCGGTCCCTCGAGTCGAGTCCGACGTAGGAGAACTGGCGGACATCCGCGCCCGGCATCGTCGCGCGCAGGCCGTTGGCCGCGTCGCAGCAGGACGAGCCGAAGCCGGAGACGACCAGGACCGCCGCGTCCCTGGCCGCCGTGGCGGTCGCCGTGGTGGCCGTGGTAGCGGTGCGGGCTGTTCCGCCGCTGAGCGCGTTCGTCGCGGCCGCGGGGCTCGCGGTGCTGATCGGCAGCTGGATCGTGCCGGTGAACATCAGCCGGGCCATGCCGACCACCAGGACCAGTGTCATGAGCGCGGCGATCGGCGCGAATGGCAGGCCGAACAGCACCCTGGCAGGCACCGACGCCGGGGTACGCGGGTGCATTCTGGCGGCTATCCCGGCTAGCCCGTACCAGGCACGGGCGTTGACCATGCCGGTGACGGCCGCGACGCCGAGCGCGGCCACGGTGCCCAGGTGCGCGATGACCGCCGCGCCCGCCGACAGCACGAGGAAGCTGGCGAGCAGCCAGAGCACGGAGCGCAGCGGCGGCAGCCGGCGCCACCAGGCCACGATCACCCCGCCGTGGCTCAGCGCCGCGGCGATGCCCAGCACGATCGGCAGCGCGGCCATGAACGGCCAGGAGAACGGGAGTATCGCGACGCCGAACGCCAGCGTCACGGCTGGCGAGAGCAGCAGCCAGACCACCGCGGTCAGCGCCATGCAGGACCAGAAAGCGCGGCCCAGCGCCGGGGCGCGCAGCTCCCGCGGCCAGGCCAGCCGCAGCAGCGCGGTGTCCACCGCCGCCCTGACGAGCAGCACGGCCAGCATGGTGCCGGCGAACCCGAGCCAGGACCCGCTGTCGGTGAACAGCCAGCGCAGGTCGTGGTAGGCGGCGAGCACCGGAATGGCTGTGACCTGCGGCGCGACCGGACGAGCGGCCGGGGCGATGAGCGTGAGAAGTCCAGCCTCGGCCACGGCCCCGCCGGCCGCGGCGAGGATCAGTCCTCTATGCCGGAGAAACTCCCCGGCCGGCAGCCCCGCGCGCATTCTGCAATCCGGTGTCCAATCGCGCCAACATCTCTCAGAGGAAGCGCATTCCGGGTTTAGATCACAATCCGGAGTATCCCTCCGGTCGGTCCCCGTACGGAAACTATTTACCTGGCCCGGCGGGCTCGCTCCCGGCGAGGACGCGGGACAGCAGCGCCCGCAGGGCCGCCTGATCGTCGCCGGTCAGCGCCTGCAGGGAGGCGCCGACGGCGCGCTGCGCCAGCGCGGCGGCACACTCGCGGGCCTGGCGGCCGGCCTCGGTGGCCGCGACGACCCGCGTCCGCCGGTCGGCCGCCGGAGCGCTCCGGCTGACGAGGCCCGCGGCGGCGAGCTCGTCGACCAGCGCCACCACCTGGCTCGGGTCGAGGCCGAGGAGCTGCGCCAGGTCACGCTGGGTCGCCCCGCCGGGGGTGTCGCTGGCGAGCGCGAGCACGGAGTACTGGCGGACGCGCAGCCCGGCCTCGGCTAGCGCGGCATTGGTCGCGCGGGTCACCTCGGCGCTCACCCGCGCCAGGAGGAAGCCCAGATCCTCGGTCAGCCCGTCCATGACGTCCCTAATCGTTGACGTTCTCAATGAATTATCGTACCGTCTGGCCATGCGGCTGACACGCTAAGGAGATGACCGGATGAGCACATCCACGACGACCACGCTCGCGGAACTGCCCTCGTTCAAGGGCAAGGAGCTCGGGACCAGCGACTGGTTCGAGATCACCCAGGAGCGGGTGAACACCTTCGCTGACGCCACCGACGACCACCAGTGGATCCACGTGGACGTCGAGCGGGCGAAGGCCGAGTCCCCGTTCCGCGGGCCGATCGGGCACGGGTTCCTGACGCTGTCCCTGTTCGTGCCGATGTGGTCGCAGATTCTCACGGTCACCGACGTGAAAATGGGCGTCAACTACGGGCTGAACAAGGTGCGTTTCCCGGCGCCTGTTCCGGTCGGGTCCAGGATCCGGCTCACCGCGACGCTCGTGGACGTGGAGGAGTTCAGGGGCGGGCTGCAGCTCGTCGCCGGCGGGGTGATCGAGCGGGAGGGCGGCGACAAGCCGGTGTGCGTGCTGGAGTCCGTCACTCGCCTCTACAGCTGACCGTGGCTGTAGCCTGTGCGGGTGCTTGATCACGAATGGTTCTGCGCGCGGGCCGGGTCCGAGATCGAGGAGATGGCCGCGCTTGTCGGGAGCGCGCCGGACATCTCGGCTCTGGTGGTGACGTGCCCGGAGTGGACGATCGCGGACCTCGCGCGGCACACCGGGCTCGTGCACCGCTGGGCCACGAAGATCGTGGCCTCGCGGGCCGACGCGCGGATCCCGTTCCCGGAGGCGGACTCGCCCTGGGAGTCGGCCGACGGGTGGGCGCAGTGGCTCGCGTCGGGCGCCGGGCCGCTGCTCGCCACGCTGCGGGACGCAGGGCCTGAGGTGGCCGTCTATACGTGGGGACCTGGACATTCGACCGGATGGTGGGCGCGGCGGATGCTGCACGAGACTGCCGTGCACCGTTGCGACGTGGCGATGGCGCTCGGACAGGTCCCCTCGGTCGAGCCGGTGGCGGCGGCGGACGGGATTTCCGAGTTCCTCGCGAACCTGCCGTTCTCCCGGCGGGCGGCGCGGCACCTCGGGTCACTTCCGGCCGGGGAGTCGGTGCACCTGCACGCCACGGACTCTGCAGAGCTCGGCGGCTCCGAGGGTGAATGGCTCATGAGGTTCGCCGACGGCGGGGTCGAGTGGTCGCACGGGCACGCGAAGGCGAGCGCCGCGGTGCGCGGGCCGCTCGACGCGCTGCTGCTGTTCGTCTATGGCCGGGTCCCGCCGTCGGACCCGCGGTTCGAGGTGTTCGGCGATTCGTCGGTGCTGGCCGCGTGGCAGTCCTACACACCCATCTGACGGCTGCGCGGTGATGGCGGGACGGCTGCTCGCGATCAGCGACCTGCACGTCGGATACCCGGAGAACCGGGAATTCGCCGCCTCGCTGCGGCCTGAGCACCCGGACGACTGGCTGATCGTGGCCGGCGACGTCGGCGAGGTCTTCGCCGATGTGGGGTTCGTGCTCGGGTCGCTGGCGAACCGGTTCGCGACGGTGATCTGGACGCCGGGCAACCACGAGCTGTGGACGCTGCCCGCCGACCCGGTGGCGGTGCGCGGCGTGGCGCGGTACGAGGCGCTGCTGAAGGTGTGCCGCCGCTTCGGGGTGCTCACCCCTGAGGACGAATTTCCGGTGTGGCCTGGCCACGGTCCGGACGGCCCGGTGACGATCGCGCCGCTGTTCACGCTGTACGACTACTCGTTCTCGCTGTCCGGCAATGGCGATGACCAGGCCGCTACACGGGCGCGGGCGATCGCGCTGGCGGGGGCCGCAGGCGTGGGCGCCGCCGACGAGGACCGGCTGCATCCCGACCCGTACCCGTCGGTCGAGGCCTGGTGCCGCGACCGGGTCGCCGTATCCGCCGCGCGGCTCGCCGCGGTGACCGGGCCGATGGTGCTGGTCAGCCACTGGCCGCTGCTGCGCGCACCGCTCACGGCGCTCCGCCACCCGGAGTACGCGCCGTGGTGCGGGACAGAGCTGACGGCCGGCTGGCACCGCTCGTTCCCGGTCACCGCCGCCGTCTACGGTCATCTGCACATCCCGCGCACCACGATGCACGACGGTGTGCGCTTCGAGGAAGTCTCGGTCGGTTACCCGCGAGAGTGGCAGCGCCGCGGCCCGGCGCCGCCGCAGCCGCGGGTCATCCTGGGCTGACCGGAGCCGGCCGCGTACGTTCCGGACGAATCTAGAACTCGAAACCGCCGGGGCGGGAGTTGTGGTCGGCGAGCAGGCCCGCCAGCGTGGAGATGGCGATCTCCGGCGGGGTGCGAGAGCCGATGTTCAGCCCGATCGGCCGGTGCACCCTGGCGATGTCGCCGGGCGGGACGCCGAGGGCCTCGAGCGCCTCGATGTGCGGGCCGGGGTGACGCGGGTTGCCGAGCACGCCGATCCAGCGAGCCTTGGTGGCGAGAGCGTCGCGCAGCATCACGCCGAGTTCGTCGCGGTGGTGGTCGGTGGCCACGACGTCCGCTCCCTCGATGTCATCGGGCACGGTGCCGAGGACGCCAAAGCCAGTCATCGCCGCCCCGGCGGCACGGTCGGGGTCCGGCTCGACGAGCAGGCAGCGGAACCCGGCGTCGGACGCGTAGCGCAGCAGGAACGCGGCCACCGGCGAGGCGAACACCGCGATCAGCGTGCGATCGGCGGCGAGAAAGCCGCCGCTGACGACCGGTGAACTGGCGGCGGCGGGAACCGGGGTGTGCGCGACCGCGCAAGGGTCGATCTCTTCAGCCATAAGGTCAGGATAGGGTCGCCCACTATGGACTTCCAGGACGTGGTGCGGCACCGGCACATGGTGCGCACGTTCACCAGCGAGCCGGTCCCGCAGGCGTCGGTCGACCGGATCCTCGGCAACGCGGTCCGCGGCCCGTCGGCGGGGTTCTCTCAGGGGCAGGCGTTTCTCGTGCTCAGCGGGGACGATCTGCCGAAGTTCTGGGCCGTGGCGAGCGAGGCGGTTTCGGAAACCGCGCAGACCGCGCCGCTGCTCATCGTGCCGATGTCGTCCAAGCGCGTTTACCTGGACAGGTACGCGCAGCCCGACAAGGGCTGGACAGACCGGGACGAGTCGCGCTGGCCGGTGCCGTTCTGGCATATCGACACCGGCATGGCGGCGCTGCTGATCCTGCTCACCGTGGTGGATGAGGGGCTCGGCGCGGTGTACTTCGGCATCGTTCCCGAGGCGGTGCCGGAGTTCCGCGCCGCGTTCGGGGTGCCTGATGATTATGAGCCCATCGGCGCGATCGCGATCGGGTACGACGCGGAGCCCGCGCCGCGCGATCTGCGGTCGAGGCGGCGTTCCTCCGGTGAGATGATCCGCTTCGGCCGCTGGTAACGGCGTTACCGGCGGCGGTGTCACTCGCGCTGGTTGGCGGAGATTGTCTCGGATCCGGTCGCGGCCTCGTCTTCCGCCTCGTCCTCTGCCTCGGCTGCCGCCGTGCCGGCGATGGGCTCCGGATCGCTGTCCGTGTCGGCGGCGTCGGGGACCTCGCGGAGCGGCGGACCGGACAGGCGCCACGCTTCGCGGACGATGACCTGGAACGCCCCGGCGGCCGGGATGGCGAGCAGCGCCGCGACGAAGCCGCCGAAGATCCCGCCGATCCACGACCCGATCGACGCGCCGACCAGCACCGCGATCAGCACGAGCAACGGGCTGATGCGCACCGTCTTGCTCATGATGATCGGGTTCAGGACGTGGTTCTCGAACTGGGTGTAGATGAGGAACACGATCAGCGTGACGAGGCCGGCGGTAAAGGAGTGCGTGAGGGCGAACAGCACCGTGGGGATGCCCGCCAGGGCGCCGCCGATCAACGGCAGGAAGTCGACGAGCGCCACCCACAGCGCCCACAGCCCGGCGAACGGCACGCCGACCACCATCAGCGTGACGAACACGACCAGGCCGCAGATGATCGACGTCAGGAAGTTGCCGAGCATGTAGCCGACGACCGCGCGGTTCATCTCGGCGGAGAGCTCGATGGCCTGTTCCGCCGACTTGGGTGACAGCAGGCCGAGGACGCCGCGGCGCAGTCGCGGCCCTTCGAGCAGCAGCAGCAGCACGAGGACGAAGATCGTCACCAGCTCGATCAGCACCGACACCGCGGCCGACCCGATTGACAGCACCGGCTTGGTGAGGTCCTGGGCGTAGGTGACGAGCTTGGGCGCATTCTGCGACACCCAGTGCTGGACGTGGTATTTGGTCGCCAGGTGGCCGATCCAGCCCCGGCCCGTCTGGGCGCTCGCGACGTAGGACGGCAGCTTGTTAGCGAGGCTCGTGATCGCGTTCACCAGCGGAGAGCCGAAGATGTAGGCGAGCCCGATGAACACCAGCACCGCGAACAGGGTGACGATGCCGACGGCGTACCCGCGGCGGCGGACCACGTAGCGCTGAAGAATGAGCACTAGCGGGTTCAGCAGCAGCGCGACGAACCCGGCGACGAGCATCAGCAGGACGATGTCGCGCAGCCGGTAGATCAGCTTGCCGGACAGGTAGAAGAACGCGACGACGAGCACCGCGACGACGATCGTCCGCAGCGGGACGCCGCTCCTGTCTGCGGCTTTCCACAACCGGGCGAACCGGGTGGCCAGTGGCCGCTGATCTTCGTTAACCACGACTACAGGATGTCAGGTCCGTGGCGTACAAAGCGCAACACGGGCGAATAGATCTCTGCCGGCGCCAGCTACCGCCGGCCACCTGGTGGACACGAACACCGCCCATAGCACCAGCCTCAGCAAGTCAAGCCCGGCAAGCCCCGGGCGTCGCAACAGGCGGCGCCGCCGGGCCGCCGCGCCGCCGCAGCCGCCGGTGCGCCACCACCGGAAACAACCACGTACCCGCCGCTCGCCGCCGTAATCAGGCACGCCGTTTCTTGCTGTTATCAGATATGTCACATCATCGTGCGGGATCGCGCCCGGATAACGGCGCGTAATCCCGCACGATCCTCTGCAGCGGTTGAGGCTTTGCGGGGCGGGACGGCGCCCTCGGCGGGCCAGGCCCCAGGGGCTGACAACCGATTGCGGCGTTGATGAATAGCCAGGCCACAGGGGGTAGGACCAGAGGCCAGGGGCGGATAGCCGCGGTGAGAGAGAGGGGCGGGGCAGTGCTAGAGGAAGATCAGGCGGCGACGCCGAAGGAGTATGTCAGGCGCATCGATGAGGCCTCTGACGACCTGGCGCAGCTGGCAGACGTGCTGACCGCCGAGGAAGACGTCGGCCGGGTGATGCAGCGCAGTGTCGACCAGCTGGTCGACTCGGTGCCCGGCGCTGACATGGCGAGCGTGACCGTGCTGCGCGGCGAGGCCGGCGAGACGGTGGCCAGCAGCAACGAGCGGGTGTGGGCGATCGACTCCGACCAGTACGCCAGCGGGGACGGCCCGTGCCTTGAGGCGTCCCGCACCCGTGAGGTCGTCCGCGTCGGGGTGGAAGAGGCGCACGAGCGCTGGCCGGAGTTCGCGCGCAGCGCCCGTGCCGCCGGGGTGGCGAGCTACCTGTCATGCCCGCTGTTCATCGACGACGAGTTCGCCGGGTCGCTGAACCTCTACAGCGAGCAGCCGCACGGTTTCAGCGACTTCGACGTGGCGCTGCTCAAGCTGTACATCACCGCGGTGTCCGCTGCGATCTCCAATGCCAGGCGCTACGCCAGGGCCCGCGGCCTGGCCGAAAATCTCGGCAAGGCCCTCGAATCCCGGGCCGTGATCGACCAGGCCATCGGCGTGGTCATGGCCTGCCGCGGGATCGGCGCGGAGCAGGCATTCGACGAACTGGCCCGCGAGTCGCAGAACAGCAACACCAAGCTGCGCGAACTCGCCGCCAGGATCGTCGAGAACGCGAGCCGTGAGCGCAGGTAAACCGGAAAACACGATCAGCAGGTCAGCAGGCCGGAGGCCTGCTTAGCGGCGAGGACCCGCTGCGCCGCGGCGTCCACCACGGCGCGGAACGAAGAAGACGAGGAAGCCTTCGCGAGCACCGCCGCGGCCATCGCCTGCGCCGGCGCCAGCGACTGCGAGGTGATCATGTCACCGCCCGCCGTCAGGAACGAGATCGCCCGCGACGCCGCCGGGATTGACTGCACGGCGAGGGCGTCCCCCAGGTCGTCGGACATGATCACGCCGCTGAAGCCGAGGCCCGACCCTGACCCGGACCGCACCAGCTTTATCACCGTGGGCGAGAACACCGCCAGCTGGGTGCGGTCGATCCGCGTGTAGGTGGCCAGCGCCACCATGACGAACGGCACTCCCGCGGCCACCGCGATACGGAACGACCCGAGGTTAGGATCGTCCGGCGTGGTGACGTTGTCGACCACGTCGGCGGTGAAGTCGGTGTTCCCTGTCACCCTGC
>DATBBI010000104.1:0-8804 GCA_036271115.1 Trebonia sp. | reverse complement strand
CCGCTGGAACTCGAGCCAGGGCACGGCCTGCGCTTCGGCGTCAAGGGCCAGCCGGCCATCACCGTCGAGTTCGAGCTCGACGACACCGGCGCCGTCACGCGCCTGGTCGCCCAGCCGCTAGGCATATTCCTCCCGAAGCCGATAGCCTAGAACGAGCATTCGAGACGGACGACAGGGAAGGGTGAGCGCGGCGAAACAGCGGGCGAGCAAGGAGGCGAAGAAGCTGAAGCGGCTGCGGTCGCGGCAGGAGGTTCAGCTCGCGGCCGCGCTGCGGCGCGCCGACCGGCCGATGGCGGACGCCTGGTGGGTCATGCTCGGCGCGCGGGGGCTGCTGCCCGCCGTTTTCTCCGTGGTCACCGGCGTGCTGGTGGCGGCGGTCCAGCACCGCGCCAGCCTCGCGGCGCCGCTGGCCGTGGTCGGCGTCGTGTTCATCCTCATGCAGGTCCTCGGGCCGCTGCACACCGCGCTGTCCGCCAACCTTGGCGACCGGACCGCCGCCTGGCTGTACGACGAGCTGACCGGCGCCTGCGTCGCCGTGCCGGGGGTCGGCCACCTGGAGGACCCCGAGCTCGCCAAGGACCTCCAGGTGGCCAGGGACTTCGACCGCGGCATGACCGCTCCCCCGCTGTCCACCTCGCTGGACTTCATCGCCGGTGGGCTGGTGGAGATGGTGGCGGGCGTCGCCCAGGCCTGCGTGCTATTCGGCTTCGCCTGGTGGGCGCCGCCGGTGCTGGCCGGCGGCTGGCTCGCCACGCACTGGCTGCTGCGCGAGAGCGCCATCTGGAGGGACCGCAACACCGACGAGGTGCGGCAGGCGCAGCGGGACGCCGACTACGCCTTCCGGCTGGCGGTCGACCCGCCGGCCGCCAAGGAGGTGCGGATCTTCGGGCTGCCCGACTGGGTACTGGAGCGTTTCCTCATCAGCAGGCGCCACCTGCACCGGCTGCAGTACGAGGCGACCCGGATGCGCGAGCGCTCGGTGCTCGCCAGCCTCGCGATCGCGGCGGCGGCCAACGGGCTCGTGCTGTGGATGCTGGGGTCGGCCGCGCTGGACCACCGGCTCTCGCTCGGTGCGCTCGTCGCGTACGCGTCGGCGGTCGCCGGCGCGTCCATGATCGCGTTCGGCGGGCTGAACTGGGCGCTGGACGGGTCCGCGGCGCCGGTCGCGGCGGTCGCCCGGCTGAAGGCCGCGATGGCCAAGGCAGGCACGATCACGGAGCGCGGTCACAAACCAGCCGACGGCCTGCCGCAACGCGGCATCGTGTTCCGCGACGTGACCTTCGCCTACCCGGCCGCCCCCAGCCGCCCCGTCCTGCGGAACTTCAGCCTGGAGATCCCCGCGGGCAGCTCGCTCGCCATCGTCGGCCAGAATGGGGCGGGCAAGACCACCCTCGCCAAGCTGCTGTGCCGGCTGTACGACCCGCAGTCGGGCGCGATCGAGGCCGACGGCACCGACCTGCGGGACCTGGACCTCGAGTCGTGGCGGCGGCGGGTCACCGCCGTGTTCCAGGACTTCACCCGGTTCGAGCTGACTCTCAGGGAGAACGTCGTGCCGCGGCAGACCGCGGACGGACGCGGCCCTGAGGCGCTCGATGACGCCATCGGAGCGGCCCTGGACGATGCAGGCGCGACAGACCTGACCGGCCTGGACACGCCGCTGGCCAAGGGCTACGCGGGCGGCACCGACCTGTCGGGCGGCCAGTGGCAGCGCGTCGCCCTCGCCCGGGCCCTGGCCTCCGTCCGGCTCGGCGCCGGCCTCGTGCTGCTCGACGAGCCGACGGCGCAGCTCGACGTGCGCGGCGAGATGGAGATCTTCGAGCGGATCCTGGCCGCCACCAGGCAGTGCACGACCATCCTCATCTCGCACCGGTTCTCCACCGTCAGGCACGCGATGAGGATCGCAGTCGTCGAGGACGGCAACGTCGTGGAGCTCGGCAGCCACGACGAGCTGATGCGGCTGCGCGGCCGCTACTGGCGGATGTTCTCGCTGCAGGCGCAGCGGTTCGCCGCCGGCGCGCCCGAGGAAGGCGAGGAGGAGGTGACGTTCGACGTCCTCTCATGAGCGGCTGCGCAGATCCCCGGGCGCCGGAGACGAGCTGCCGCCCGGGTTCGCATCCATGTGGCGGCTCTGCCGCCTGGGGTTCCACTACGAGCCTAGGCTGATGGGCACCGCCTTCGTCCTCGCGCTAGCCGCGGCCCTGCCCGACGCGCTGCTCGCGGTCTGGTTCACGCTGCTCGGCAAGGGCCTGCTCGAGAACAGCCCCGGCCTGCTGCGGTTCGCCATCGTGGCGCTCGCGGTCTCCGTGGTAGCCACCTGGCTGCTGCAGACCGTGTCCAGCAGGATCCAGCGGCGCTTCAGGGACAAGGTCACGATCGCCCTGGAATCCCACGTCGCGCGGCTGCAGGCGACCATCGGCACGATCGCGCACCAGGAGCGTCCGGAATACCTGGACCGGCTGTACGTGCTGCGGGAGCAGATCTTCACCCTCGACCACATGTACTACTCGGTGTTCTCCACGGCGGGCTGGATCCTGCGGCTGGCCATCACCGTAGCGCTGCTCGCCACCGTGAACCCGGTGCTGATCCTGCTGACGGCGTTCGCCGTCCCGACGGTCGCGGCCACCTCCTGGCGCCCGGTCGTCGAGCGGGGCGCGCAGGAGCGGGGCGCGCAGGCCGACCGGCTCGCGCGGCACCTGTTCACGCTGTCCACCACCGCCTCGCCGGGCAAGGAACTCCGGGTGCTCGGCATCGGCCCCGCGCTGGCCCAGCGCCGCCGGGCATCATGGGAAGACTGGTACGGCCCGGTCGGCGCCGCCAGGACACGGTCCGCTGCCTGGTACGCGGCCGGCTGGGCGATCTTCGGGCTCGGCTACACCGGGGCGATCGTGCTGGTGACCGCGGGGCCGCACGCGTCGGTCACGGCGGCGATCCTCGTGCTGACCGCGGGCGCGAGGCTGTCGTCGTACGTCGGCGCCACGGTCAGCGAGATCGGCTTCCTGCGCGGCACCTGGATGGACGGAGCCAGGCGGCTGGCCTGGCTTGAGGACTACGCCGCCGCCGTCGCGCAGGACGCCGACCTGCCCGCACCCGACAGCATCACCGACGGCATCAGGTTCGAGCACGTGACGTTCCGCTACCCGGGGTCCGACCGGACCGCGCTGGACGACGTCGACCTGTTCCTCCCGGCTGGTGCCGTGGTCGCCGTCGTCGGCGAGAATGGCGCGGGCAAGACCACGCTCGTCAAGCTGCTCGCGAAGCTGTACGCCCCCTCCGCGGGCCGCATCCTGATCGACGGCGCGGACCTGGCCCGCGTCGACTCCGCGCGGTGGCGGGACCGGCTGGCCGGGGCGTTCCAGGACTTCTTCCGCTTCGAGTTCCTCGCCGGGCAGACGATCGGCGTCGGCGACCTGCCGCGACTGGACGTGGAGCCCGCGGTCGTCGCCGCCACGGACCGCGCCGGGGCGCGGGACCTCGTCGACGGCCTGCCCGCCGGGCTGCGCACCCAGCTGGGGCCGACCTGGGCCGACGGCGTCGACGTCTCCTACGGACAGTGGCAGAAGCTCGCGCTGGCCCGCGGCTTCATGCGCGACGAGCCGCTGCTGGTGGCGCTGGACGAGCCGACGGCCGCGCTCGACGCCGAGACCGAGCACCAGCTGTTCGAGCGCTACGCGAGCCGGGCACGCGAGGCGCGGCGGAACGGCAGCGTGACGATCCTCGTGTCGCACCGGTTCAGCACCGTCCGGATGGCCGACCTCATCGTGGTCCTCGAGGGCGCGCGGGTCGCCGAGACCGGCAGCCACGACGAGCTGCTGGCCAGGGGCGGCCGGTACGCCGAGCTGTACCAGATCCAGGCGCGCGCCTACCAGTGACACAAGCGCGAACCCAGCAGAGCCGGAACCGTACGTTCGGAAAAGACAAATGCATTATCCCGAACGGACCTGTCGTGACTCCGCGACCTTCATGACCGCGTTTCGTCGATGCGGCGCTGGAGGTAGCGGCGCTCCGGGACGCTGGCGGCGAGGTCCAGGGCGCTGCGGTAGGCGGCGCGGGCTTCCGCCGCGCGGCCCATCCGGCGCAGCAGTTCGCCGCGGGTCGAGTGCCAGTACTGGTAGCCATCGAGGTCGAGCGCGTCGACGATGGCGAGCGCGGCCGCGGGACCCTCGGCCTCGGCGACCGCCACCGCGCCGTTGAGCCTGACGACCGGCGAGCCGGTCACGTCGGCGAGCTCCCGGTACAGCGAGGCGATCCGCGGCCAGTCGATCCAGTCCTCGGTCTGCAGCGCGGCGATGTTCGCCTGCAGGGCGTACGGGCCTCTCGTTCCGGCCGTGCGCGCGGCGAGAGCGCTGCCCGCCAGCAGCTGCTCCCAGTTCCACAGCGACCGGTCCTGGTCCGGCAGCAGCACGAGGTCGTCGCCGCGGAACCGTGCCGCCCGCCGCGAGTCGTGCAGCAGCATGAGCGCGAGCAGGCCGAGTACTTCCGGCTCGTCGGGCAGCAGGGCCGCGAGGATCTGGGCGAGGCGGATCGCCGCCGCGGCCAGGTCGGTCTCGGCGTCGCTGGCTGTCGCGGCCGGCTGGCCGTATCCCTCGTTGAAGATCAGGTAGAGGACGGCGAGGGCGGCACCGAGCCGTTCCGGCAGCATCCGGTCGGGCGGGACGCGGAACGGGATGCCCGCGGCCTTGATCTTGATCTTCGCCCGGGTGAGGCGGCGCTTCATCGTCTCGGCGGGGACCAGGAACGCGCGGGCGATCTGCTCGGTCGGCAGCCCCGCGACGGCGCGCAGCGTCAGCGCCACCTGGGCCTCGGGGGCGAGCGCCGGGTGGCAGCACAGGAAGATCAGCTCGAGGCGCTCGTCGCGGAAGTCCTGCGCGGTGTCTGTGTGGTCCGGTTGCTGGTTCGCGCCTCGTTCGGTGGCTTCGAGCAGGCGCAGCTTGTCGGCGAGGACGCGATCCCTGCGGAGCCGGTCGATCGCCTTGCGGCGGGCCGTCGTCACCAGCCAGGCCGCCGGGTTGTCCGGCACGCCGTCCAGCGGCCAGCGCTGCGCGGCGACCGCGAACGCCTCCGCGGCGGCGTCCTCGGCGAGGTCGAAGTCGCCGAGGACGCCGATCAGCGAGGCCAGCACGCGGCCCCACTGGTCGCGGAAGATTTCTTCCATCGGGGAGCCTCTGTCAGCGCTGCCCGGTCAATCGCCCGGCAGGAGGGGCCTGATCTCGACCACGCCGCCGAACCGCAGGGCCGGGATGCGGGCGGCGATCTCGGCCGCCGCGTCCAGGTCATCGGCTTGGGCGAGGTAGAACCCGGCGAGGTATTCCTTGGTGTCGGCGAACGGCCCGTCGGTCACGAGCGGATGCCCGTCCCGAAGGCGCACCGTGGTCGCGGTCTCCGGCAGCTGCAGGCCGGCCCCGCCGGTGACCCCGGGATCGTCCCGCAGCGCCCAGTACTCCCGGCTCAGCGCCTCGAGTTCCGCTGGGCTGAGCGCGTCCGTGTCGCCGACCTGGTTGTAGATCAGCAGGGCGTACTGCATGTCTGCTCCATCCTGTTGGTGAGCTGCTTCATGCATACCCGACGAACACGATCCCGCGCTGGGGACAGCCCTGTGGCGATCCGGTCAGCTTTAGGGGCGGCAACCGGCCAGCACAGGCTCAAGGTCCTGGCCGGTCTCCGGCTCGAAGTCCGGCTCTGGTGCCGGTGACGGCACGGGCAGCGGAGACTTGGCGGGCGCCTCGGGCGCCTCGGGCGCCTCGGGCGGCGGGGCAAGGCGGGCGAGGCAGGCGAGCGCTAGGCTCGTGATGAGCACGGCGGCCGCGGCGGCGATGCCGCCAAGCACGCCGGTCCGCGGCGTTTCGCCGAGGATCCCGATGCCGATGGCCACGCTGGCGACCGGGACGACCGCGGAGATGATCGGCAGCGTGATCATGGGCCGGCCGGTCTGGTAGGCGCTCTGCGTCAGCAGCACGTTCCCCGCCCCGCTGACGACCAGCGCGTAGACGCTCCACGAGGTGACGACCGCGACCAGGCCCTGGCTCGCGACGTGCGAGAACGCCAGCGTCACTACCGCCGAGCACGAATCCGCCAGCCCGGCCGCCACGGCCAGCAGGACCGCGCGGCGGCGACCCTGCGAACGCAGGCCCGCGACGGCGCTCGCGACCGCGCCCGCCCCCGCCACGGCGGCGCCCAGGGCCGCCGCCGCCCCCAAGGCGTGGTGCGGCAGGCCGCTCGCGTGCCCGTGGCCAGCCGGCGAGGTCAGGACCAGGAACGCCGCGATGGCGGCGACAACCGTCAGTGCCGCGGCCCACGTAGCCCTGCTCAGCGGCCGGCCCGACCAGAAGCGGACGATGACGACCGCGACGACCAGTTCGCCGGCCACCAGCATCTGCACGGTGGCCAGCGGTCCGGACCTGAGCGCGACGGCGTGCGCCGCGAATCCGCCGATCTGCGCGGCGATGCCCGCCAGCCACAGGGGCTGGCGTGCCAGCAGGAGCAGCAGCCGCGGCCGCCCGGCCGCCGACTGCGGCGCCGCGGCCGCCTGCCGTTGCTCGATGGCCGCCCCCGCCCCGTAGAGCGCGGCCGCGGCCAGCGCGCTCACGATCATCACGATCATGACTCCACGCTAGGAGCGGCGCGGCCCCCGGCACCATCCGGGAAGTTCCCCATTCCGGCGTAGGGTTACCCCCCCTTACCCCGGAGTGGGGGCTAGCCTCCCCGTGCCTTTTGCCCCGGTTTCAGTCGTCTGTTTCAATCGTCGAGGCCGTCCCAGCCGGCTTCCTGCGGGTCGAGCGCCTCGGCGGTGACCGGCGCCGCCGCGCTGGTGTCCTGCGTCTTGGGCGACGACCATTGCTTGAGCTCTACCTGCGGGATCAGCCAGGTCGCGAGGAACGCGAGCGCGGCGATCGGGACCGCGACGAGGAAGACGGTCTGGATCGACTCGGCGTAGCCGGCGATCAGGCCGTCACGGACCACGGCGGGCAGGTGGCCGAGCAGCGCCGGCGTGATGTCCGCGCTGCTGAAGCCCGCCGGCAGGTGCAGCCCGTGCAGATGGCTGGCCAGGTTGCCGATCAGCACGTTCGAGAAGATCGCGCCGAAGATCGCGGTGCCGAACGAGCCGCCGATCGAGCGGAAGAACGTGGCGCCTGAGGTCGCGACTCCGAGCTCGCTGTGCGGCACGCCGTTCTGCACGATGATGACCAGCACCTGCATGACGCCGCCGATGCCCATGCCGAGCACCAGCATGTAGAGCGAGTCCTGCCAGGTCTTCGAGTCGGGGCCCATCAGCGACAGCAGGAACATGCCGAGGGTCATGAGCGCGGTTCCGGCGATCGGGAAGAACCGGTACTTGCCGGTCCGCGAGATGATCTGACCGGAGGTGATCGAGACCGTGAGCAGGCCGACCATCAGTGGCAGCAGGTACAGGCCGGAGACGGTGGGCGAGATGCCGCGGACGACCTGGAAGAAGGCCGGCAGGAACGCGATCGCGCCGAACATCGCGAAGCCGACGATGAAGCCGACCAGGCTGGTGACGGAGAAGGTGCGCAGCTTGAACAGGTGCAGCGGCAGGATCGGCTCCGCTGCCCGCCGCTCGACGAGGACGAACAGGCCGATCAGCACCGCGCCGGCCACGGCCAGGATATAGATGGGTGTCGACGCCCACGGGTAGGTGGTGCCGCCGAGGCTGGTCAGCAGGATCAGCGAGGTAGCGGCCAGCGCCAGCGCCGCGAAGCCGAGGTAGTCGATCTTGTGGTGCACCCGGCGCAAGTGGCCGGGCACCTGGCTGGCGACCACGGCCAGCGCGATCAGGCCGATCGGCACGTTGATGTAGAAGATCCAGCGCCAGCTGAGGTTGTCCACGAAGACGCCGCCGAGCAGCGGGCCGATCACGCTGGCCACGCCGAAGACGGCGCCGAACAGCCCGACGTACTTGCCCCGTTCCCGTGGCGAGACAATGTCGCCGACGATGGCCTGCGCGCCGACCATCAGGCCGCCACTGCCGAGCCCCTGCACCGCGCGGAAGGCGATCAGCATGAACATGGAGCTGCTGAGGCCGGACAGGATCGAGCCGATCAGGAAGATGACGATCGCCGCCTGGAAGAACACCTTGCGGCCGTACATGTCGCCGAGCTTGCCCCACAGCGGGGTCGACACCGTGGTGGCGAGCAGGTACGCGGTGATGACCCAGGCGATGTGCGAGCCGCCCTTGAGGTCGCCGACGATCGTCGGCAGCGCCGTGGACACGATCGTCTGGTCCAGTGCGGCCAGCAGCATGCCGCACATGAGCGCGCCGATGATGAGCAGGATGCGGCGGCGGCCGAGCCCCGGCATGGCACCGTCGTCGGATCCCGGCTGGGCGGGCGCGGATGTTGCGGAGGCCATCAGTTGTCGTCCTTCCCTGAAGTCAGGTTGCGCAGGGCGCCGTGTTCGGGCAGCCCGTCGGCGAGCGCCCGGAATGCCTGGTCGATGAGCTGCCCGAGGTAGGCGGTGCCGCCGGAGCCGGCCCAGAACGCGAAGCAGGCGCGCATCACGCCCACGGCAGCGGCGGCCACCACCGACGGATAGGGATCGGTTTCCTGATCGGCGCCGATACGCGCGGCCAGCCCTTCGGCGATGGCCCGCTCGAGCCTCGCCATCTGCGCGGCGTGCGCGGCGCGCACGTGCGGGTCGTTGCGCGCGACCTTCATCCGGCGCAGCCAGTCTGCCGGATCACCGCCGAGCCCCCGCAGTTCATCGGCCACGTCCTGGGCGTCCTGCGCCAGCACCATGCGCAGCACTTCCAGCGCAGGCTCGCCTGGCGCCTGGTGCGCCACGCGGTTGCG
>DATBBI010000103.1:0-1889 GCA_036271115.1 Trebonia sp. | reverse complement strand
CCCGTCCTCGGCGACGAGCTCAAGGTCGTGCCGGCGCTCGGGCGACAGGTCAGGCTCGGTGTCCAGCTTGTGCTCGGCGAACAGCCCTGCCTCGATCCGCTTGGCCAGGTCCACCTCCTGCTCGGCGGTGAGCAGGCTGGTGCGGCCGATGGACTTCAGGTAGGTGTGCACCGAGTCGCCCATGGCGGGCGTCTGGTCGTCGAGGTCAACCCCGTCGGCGAGCGAGGCGACGTCCGCCTCGATCGAGGCCATCTCGTCGTCCCCGAACTCCGCGTCCGCGTCCGCGGCGGGAGCCCCGGCGTCGGCGGAGGCCTTCTTTGACCGGCCCTTCCTAGCGGCGGTAGCCTTCGAGCCGGCACCCTTCACCGTGGCGTCCGAGACGGCCGTAAGGTCCGACAGGGCGACCTTGAGGCCGGACCCCTTGTCGGTCTCCTCGTCGGCCAGCCGGACACCGGCCTCGCTCAGCTCACGGAGAATGGACCGAGCCTCGGCGGGGGTAAGCCCCGCCTGCTCGAAGGCAGTCCGCAGGTCCGAAAGGGACAGGTGGCCCTGGCTGCGACCGCGCTGGATCAGGTCGTCCACGCGAGTCGAGCTAGCGTCCTCGTCAGTCGCCGGAGCGGCCATGGCGATCCGCGGCATGAGACACCTCCCTCCTACTGTTTACGTGCGCGAGCGTCGCGCCGTTCACTACAAACAACGTCTTACGGTCCCCGATGGATGGCTTGTGAGTGAGCCCGCTCAGTTTTAACCGGTGTATCTTGCGGGCACTCTTAATTAACGCTTAGCGGCGGAGATTGTTCCCGTCCGCGTAACGTTCCTGCCGTCTTGAGGGAAACCAGGTCGGGCTTACCGCTGGCGAGCACCGGGATGGCCCGCGTCAGCACGACCTCACTCGGGCAAGCGTAACGCGGCAGCCGCTTGCTTACATGAATACGCAGCAATTCCAGACTCGGCGGGTCATCCGGGTCGACGGGGACCACCACCGCCGTGACCCGCTGGCCCCACTCCGGATCGGCACGCCCGACCACAACGACCTCCAGTACACCAGGACAGGACTCGAGCACCGCGGCGACCTCGCCAGGGACCACCTTGTGGCCACCGGTGTTGATCACGTCGTCGGCGCGTCCCCGCACGACTACCCGCCCGTCGCGGACGTAACCGAGGTCCGAGGTCACGAACTCGTCTCCCAGGTCAGGACCGCCGCGGTAGCGGTTCATCAGCACCGGTCCCGAGATCCGCAGCAGCCCGTCCCCGCCGGCCTGCACCGTGACGCCGTCCAGCGGCACCCCGTCGTACACGCAGCCGCCGCAGGTCTCGCTCATCCCGTACGTGGTCACCGCCCGCACCCCCGCCGCCCGCGCCCGGTCGAGCAGTCCCGCCGGGGCGGCCGCGCCGCCGACCAGCACGGCGGCGAACTCCGCCAGCGCCGCCGCGCCGCCCGGCTCGTCGAGCAGCCGGACCAGCTGAGTCGGCACCACCGACACGTAGGAGCAGCCCGACTCCGACAGCGCCGTGGCGGTCAGAGTCGGAGCAACCGTACGTTCTGACGAAGAGAGCAGGGACCTGACGAGGACCTGCAGGCCGGCGACATGGGTCACCGGCAGGCAGCACAGCCAGCCCCCGGCGTCCCTGCCGTCCGCCGCGGGCGCCGCGCCCCAGGCCCCCAGCCGGGCCAGCGACGCGCGGGCCGAATGGCACAGCGCAGCCGCGCTGAGCTCGACGCCCTTCGGCTCGCCGGTGGATCCGGATGTGGCGATGATCACCGCTGTGTCGTCCGCCACACCGGTGTCGGGCGCGATCGCGTCGGTCAGCTGGCGGAGCCGCGAGGCCGGCAGGGTCGCGTCGAGCGGCAGGATCGCGGGGCCGGTGCCGTCCAGCGCTTTCGCGAG
>DATBBI010000102.1:0-6453 GCA_036271115.1 Trebonia sp. | reverse complement strand
CCGTCTACGGGGTGGGGTACTCGGCTTACTCGTACGCCTGGCAGCTCTTCCAGCTGCCGTACGCGATCGTCGGGATCTCGATCATCAGTGCGCTGCTGCCACGGATGAGCGGGCACGCCACCGACCGGCGATACTCGCTGGTGCGCGACGACTTCTCGAAGGGGGTGCGGCTCGCCTCGGTCATCGTGGTCCCGGCGGCCGTGTTCCTCGCGGTGCTGGGCCCGCCGCTGTGCATGCTGCTGTTCGCCTGGGGCAGCAACACGGTGGCGAACGCGCGGTACATCGGCGAGGTGTTCGGCGTGTTCTCCCTCGGCCTGGTGGCGTTCATGCTGACCCAGCTCCAGCTGCGCGTCTTCTACTCGTTCCGGGAGAACAGGACGCCGGCGATCATCGGCATGGTGATGCTCATCGTCGGCGTGATCGGCGATCTGGTCGCGCTGTACGCGCTGCCCCCGACGCACACCGTGATCGGCCTCGCGGTCGCCTACGACCTGGTGACGCTGACCGGCGCGATCCTCGCCTGGCCGCTGCTGCTGCGCCGGGTCGGCAGCCTGGACGGCTGGCGGATCACCCGCTCGCTGGTCCGGATGCTCATCGCCACGCTGCCCGGGCTCGCGTTCGTCTTCGCCACGACGGCGGTCGTGGGGTCGTTCATGCACCAGGGCAGGGTGTACGGCTTGCTGATCACCGTAATCGGCGGCGGCGGCGCGCTACTGCTCTACGCGTTCTGCGCGCGGGTACTCGGCATTGACGAATTCCGGACACTGCTCCGGTCCCTTGGCGGCCGATTTGGCCGGCAGGCAGGCCGGTAACATAACGAAGTCGCGTCGATGTGATCACAGTTGCAGTCGGCGAATGGCGCTGGTCGGGCGGCCGAATATTAGGACAACTGCGACAACCGGGAGAACACTTGTGGCACACTCCGCATGCGGGTATGAGACATTGAAAGAACTGCAGCTAAACCTTGACGCGACCCGCCGGCGGGTAGTTGACCGGGTCCCGGTCCTGGACGGCGCCGGACATTAGCATAGAGAGGTACCCGCGTGTGACCCGCTCGGTGATCGTGGATATCCGGGGCTGGAAGGAGGCCGAGAGCGGCCCCACTCTTGGCGCTTACGAATGAGCACGTATACCTCTGAACCCGGAACCCGGCTGGCCGGACGATACCGGCTTGTCGACCAGGTTGCCGCCGGCAGTGGCTGGACGATGTGGAAGGCCATGGACGAGACGCTCGCGCGTCACGTCTCCGTGCTGACGTTCGCGCCAGGATTCCCGCGCATCTCGCAGGTGGTGACCGCCGCGAGGGCCGCGAGCCGGCTCACCGATCCGCGGCTCGCCCAGGTCTTCGACGTTGAGGACGGCGGTGACCAGGCCTATGTGGTGCTTGAGTGGGTCGGCGGCGAGACGCTGACTGACATGCTCGCCGACAACCCGCTCGAGCCGGGCCAGGCCTGTGCCCTGATCGCCGACGCGTCCCGGGCGCTGGCCGGCGCGCACGCGGCCGGGCAGGTGCACCTGCGGCTGACCCCGGACACCCTGCGCTGGACGCGCGGCAGCGGGGTGAAGATCACCGGGCTGGGCGTCGACGCGGCGCTGGCGGGCGATGGCGCGGACGCCGCGGACGCCGCCATCACGGACACCGTCGACCTCGCGGCGCTGCTTTACGCTGCGCTGACGGGCTACTGGCCGGGCGAGTCGCAGACCGCGCTGCCGCCGGCGCCGGAGTCGGACGGGGCGGTGTGCACGCCGCGGCAGGTCACCGCTGGCGTGTCGCCGGCGATCGACGAGGTCGTCTGCCGTGCACTGCTGCAGCGCGGCGGGCGGCACGGGGCCCCAATCACGTCTCCCGGCGAGTTCGCCGACACGCTGGCCGGCGTAGCCCCGCCGGTGCCACTCCCCGAACCCGCGCCGGTTGGCACGCCTGAGCCGCGCTATCCCGGCCACGACGGTTACGGCGGCTACCCCCCGAACGCGGACGACCACAGCAACTGGGCGCTGCCAGAACGGGGCCGCGGGACTGCGTATCCGCCGCAGGGTCCCCCTGGGCGCGGCCCGCGCGGCGGCGGACGCGGCGGCGCGAGCCGCGTCGCGGTCACCATCGTCGTCGTGCTCGTGATCGCCGCGCTCGTCGCGACCGCGCTGATCATCAGCAACAGCCTGCGGAACTCCGGCGGCGGCAAGGCGGCCAACACGCCGAGCACCAAGCCGAGTTCCTCCGCCCCGGCGGCCGCCACGGTGCTCACGCCGGTCAGCGTCAGCACGTTCAACATCTTCGGCAACGACAGCGAGGACGCCCAGGACGCGCCGCAGGCCATCGACAACAGCCTGCAGACCGCGTGGGCGACCGACTACTACAAGGGCAGCGCCAACTTCGGCGGCCTGAAGCCGGGCACCGGGCTGCTGCTCGACATGGGTAAGGCGGTAAAGCTCAGCCAGGTAGAGGTGCTGTTCGGCACGCAGTGCTGCACCACCGCCGAGATCTACCTCGGCAACTCCAGCGCCATGTCCAAGACCGCGCTGAACAACTTCACCAAGGTCGCCCCGTCGGCCACGGTCTCCGGGAACCACGTCTTCACCGCCAACAGCAGCGCAACAGGGCGCTACGTGCTGATCTGGATCACGAGCCTGCCGCCCATGCAGGGAAACTCGAGCCAGTACCAGGCGCTGATCTACAACATCGTGGTCCGCGGAACCCCAGCCAACGGCGCCGGCTGACGGGTTAGGCCGATGGGACCTGAAGTCCCTGAGCCGTCGGACGCCGAACTGCTGCGCAGGCACGTCGCGGGGGATACCGCGGCATTCGGGTTGCTGTTCCAGCGGCACAAGGACCGGCTGTGGGCTGTCGCGCTGCGCACCACGTGCGATCCTGATGACGCGGCCGACGCGCTGCAGGAGGCCATGATCTCCGCGTTCCGGCGCGCGAAGGACTTCCGCGGCGACTCGGCGGTCACCACCTGGCTGCACCGGATCGTGGTCAACGCGTCCCTGGACCGGCTGCGCCGCCGGCCGGCCAGAAGCATCAGCTGGTCAGGCGACCCCGACGCGCTCGAGTCGATGCTGGCCCAGGACACTCGCGGCGGGCCGTCGCTGGCCGTCCCGTCGCCCCGGGCCGGCGCCGGGCTGCTGCCTGGCGCCCCGTCCGCCGACCCGGCGGACTCCGTCGAGACCAGGCTGGACGTCGCCGCGGCGCTCCGGCTGCTGCCGGAGCAGCAGCGCGCCGCTCTGGTGCTCGTCGACATGCTGGGCTATCCGGTCGCCGAGGTGGCCGCGATCCTCGCGGTCTCTGAGGGCACCGTGAAGAGCCGGTGCGCGCGGGGCCGGGCACGGCTGCTGCCAGTCCTCGCCCATTTGCGCGGGAAGTCAGGGAACCAGGCCGCCGCGGACACCGTCTCACCTGAGGGAGGAGGCGGATGACCGGCCAGAGGCACCCGGACGCGGCGGCGCTTGCTGAGTACCGGGCAGGGCTCACCGGCGGCCGCAGGGCCAGGCGGCTCGCTGCGCACGTGGCGAGCTGTGCCGACTGTGCGTCGGTGAACGACCAGCTCGCCGCGGTGACCACGGTGCTGGCGTCGGCGCCAGAACCGGCGATGCCGGACGCCGTCGAGAGACGCATTATGGCCGCACTCGCCACTGAAGCATCACTCGTCACGGAAACACCGCACGTCACGGAAGCCGCGCACGGCACAGCAACCAAGCGCGACGCAGCGCTCCGCTCCGTCGGCGGCGATGGCGGGGGGTCACTGCGGCGGCCGGGCGGGCGGTCCGGGCGGTCTGGGCCGGGTAACCGCTGGCTGCGCCCCGCCGTGCTGGCGAGCGCGGCCGCCGCGTGCCTGGTCCTGTTCGGCGGCGTGTACGGCATCACGCACTTGTCGAGCGGTTCGAGCTCGTCGTCCGCCGCCAGCAGCGCCGCGGGCAGCGCGGCGGCTGGTTCTGAGTCGTCCCCGCTGGCCGGCGCGCAAGCGCCCGGCACCCACACCCGCCTCGAGCCCGCCGACAGCGCCGCGGCAGCCTTCACCGTCACCGCGAGCGGCACCAATTACCTGCCGGCGACGCTCGCCCTGCAGGTGCGCGCGCAGCTCGCGCGGTCGGCTAAGACCGCGCTGCCAGCCGCCGAGGCCACCCCATCGGCGCAGCTCAACGCCTGCGTGCTGCACCTGACCGGGCAGAAGCGGCCCAGCCTGGTCGACAGGGCGACGTATCAAGGCAAACCTGCCTACGTGATCGCCGTGACGAACCGGGCGTGGGTAGTAGGGACGGGCTGCACCGCGAGCAACCCCGAGCTGATCACGTCGGTAGGGCTGTGAGAGTCGCCACGGGTCCGTTCGGAAGAAAAATCATCGCCGCCCTGACGGTCATGGCCGCGGCGGCGCTCACCGCATGCTCGTCGCCTCCCGCTGTCAAGTCGGCCGCGGCCAAGCCTCCGCCGCCGGCCTCGTATTACCTCGCGCTCGGCGACTCGCTGTCCCGGGGGGTGCAGCCGGACGCGGCCGGCGCCAGCGTCGAGACCGGGCAGGGCTACCCGGACCTGGTGTACGCGACGCTGCTGGCTAGCCACCCCGCGCTCCGCCTGGTCCGCCTCGGATGCCCAGGAGAGACCACGAAGACGATGATGCACGGCGGAATCTGCCACTACTCCGCTGGCTCGCAGCTCGCCGCCGCCATCGCCTTCCTGCGCGCCCACCGCGGCCATGTGTTCCTCGTCACCATCGACATCGGCGCCAACGACCTCGAAGACTGCGGCAACCGGCCGAGCCTCACCCAGCTCGCGTCCTGCATCGGGCAGCTCCCGAAGGCCACCGCCAACGTGGCGGCGATCCTGGCCAGCCTGCGGGCCGCGGCCGGACCCGGCGTCCGCATCGTCGGGATGAACTACTACCTCCCGGCGCTCGCCGAATGGCGTAGCGGCCTGCTCGGGCGCGCGACCGCCCAGCTCAGCGAGAAGTTCGCTGTCGCCTACGACGACCTGCTCAAGCGTGCCTACGGACAGGCGGGGATCACCGTGGCCAACGTGTTCGGGGCCTTTGAAACCACCAACTTCGGCGACCCGGTCACGGTGCCCGGCATCGGGTCGGTGCCGCGCAACGTGGCGCGGATCTGCCAGTGGACGTGGGAGTGCGCGCCCCCGCCGCGCGGGCCGAACCAGCACGCCAACGCCGCTGGGTACCGCGTCATCGCGGGCGCGATTCTCGCGGCGGCGAAGCTGAGCTGACCGTGCTCGCGGGGAAGAAGGCCATCGGGAATCTCCGGGCCCTAGGATCGGTTAAGCGGGTTGCAATCTTAACGAAGGGCACATGCAAGTGACCGACGTACGTGACGTCATCATCATCGGCTCAGGGCCGGCGGGCTACACGGCCGCCGTCTACGCCGCCAGGGCCAAGCTGAATCCCCTCGTCTTCGAGGGATCCGTGACCGCCGGCGGTGCGCTGATGCAGACCACCGAGGTGGAGAACTTTCCCGGGTTCCCCGACGGCGTCATGGGACCTGAGCTCATGGACGCCATGCGCAAGCAGGCGGAACGGTTCGGTGCCGAACTGGTGTCCGACGACGCGGTTGCGGTCGACCTCACCGCCTCGCCCAAGGTGGTCAAGACGGAGACCGACACGTACCTGGCCAAGGCCGTGATCATCGCGACCGGTTCCAAGTACAAGGAGCTGGACGTTCCCGGCGAGAAGCAGCTCTCCGGGCGGGGCGTGTCCTGGTGCGCGACGTGCGACGGGTTCTTCTTCAGGGGGCAGGACATCGTGGTCGTCGGCGGCGGTGACTCGGCGCTCGAAGAGGCGACGTTCCTGACCCGGTTCGCCGATTCCGTGACCCTCGTGCACCGGCGTGACACCCTCCGCGCCTCGAAGATCATGCAGGACCGGGCCATGGCGAACCCCAAGATCAAGTTCGTATGGGACAGCCAGGTGGTCTCGATGGAGGGCGACAACGGCAAGCTCACTGGCGTCCGCGTCAAGAACGCACACACCGGCGACGAGAAGGTGCTGCCGGTCACCGGCGCGTTCATCGCGATCGGCCATTCGCCGCGCAGCGAGCTGTTCGCCGGCCAGCTCCCCACCGACCCCGACGGCTACCTGCTCGTCGAGCAGCCGACCACGCGTACCGCGATCGAGGGCGTCTTCGCCTGCGGTGACGTCGTGGACCGGACCTACCGGCAGGCCGTCACGGCGGCGGGCACCGGCTGTGCGGCGGCGATCGACGCCGAGCGCTGGCTGGCGGAGCACGAGTCTTAAGCAGAGTGACAGTTACAACACGGAAGGTGTGATCAAGGATGGGTGCGACCAAGGTCGTGACCGACGAGACCTTCGACGCGGAGGTGCTGCAGAGCAGCAAGCCCGTCGTCGTCGACTACTGGGCCGAATGGTGTGGCCCGTGCCGGATGGTCTCGCCGGTTCTCGAGGAGATCGCCAAGGAGCACGCTGACAAGATCGATGTGGTCAAGCTCAACATCGA
>DATBBI010000101.1:0-2720 GCA_036271115.1 Trebonia sp. | reverse complement strand
TCGCCGCCGCGGGCTCCACGGCGAGCCGGAACTCCTCCCACAGCCGGTCCCTGGCCGCGGCGATCTCCGCGTCGCTGACCAGTGCGAGGACCACACCGTGCGCGCGGTACGCGGCGAGCGCCAGGTCCCCGGCGCGGCTCGCGCCGAGCGCGGAGGCGGCGATCGAGTCGGCGCCGACCTCGACCGACTCGCCGGCTGCCACCGCGGCGTGCAGGGTGGGGCAGCCTTCCGGCTCCACCCCGACGGCCCGTACCGGCGCGATGGCGCCGGTGACGCCGGCGAGCAGGCCGCCGCCGCCGACCGGCACGGCGACCGCGTCGCAGTCCGGGATGTCCTCGAGGATCTCCAGGCCGGCGGTGCCCTGGCCCGCCACCACGGCCGGGTCGTCGTAGGCGTGCACGTAGTAAAGCCGCCTCCGGGCCGCGAACTCGCGGGCCGCCAGCTCCGCCTCCGCATACACGCTGCCGGTCTTGACCACCTCCGCGCCCGCGGCCGCGATGCGGCGGGCCTTCACCTCCGGGACGGTCGCCGGCACGAACACCGTGGCGGGCACGCCCAGCCAGCGGGCGGCCGTCGCCACGCCGAGCCCGTGGTTGCCGCCGGACGCGGTCACGACCTGGGCAGGCTGGTTCTCGAGCAGCGCGTTGAGCGCGCCCCGGATCTTGAACACGCCGGTGACCTGCAGGTGCTCGAGCTTGAAAGCGACCGGGCGGCCGCCGGCCGTGGCGCGCAGCACCGGCGTGCGCCGGACGTACGGGGCTATCCGCGCCGCGGCGGCACGGTAGGCCGCGGGAGTCGGGGGCGTACGTTCTGGATGACGGGAAACCTCAGCCGGATGCATACCGTCAGCTTCGCACGGACCGTCACGAGGCGCCGCTCTCGTGCGCCGCCAGCGCCGCGTCGGTGAAATCGGCGGCGGCGCCGAGGTAGCCGGCCGGGTCGAGGGCCTGCTCGATGTGGGCCTGCGTGATCCCCGCCCTCGTGAGCTTGTCCTCGAGGTCCGGGTCGGCCAGCAGGATGTCGCGCAGCGGCACGCCCGAGGTGGCCGCCTTGGCGGCGGCCGTGGCCACCAGGTCGTGCGCCTCGGCGGCGCCGATGGCGTTGCGCAGCAGCGCGGAGACCCGTTCCGCGAGCGGCAGGCCGCCGGCCGCGGTGAGGTTGGCCGCCATCTTGCCGGTGTCGACCTCCAGGTTGGCCAGCAGCTCCGCGCCCCAGGACGCGGCGGAGGCCGCGACCTGAAGCAGGTGGCCGTATGGCTGCCATTCGGCGTGCCACGCCCCCGCGGCGCGCTGGTGCTCCTGCTCGGCGCTGGCGACCAGGGTGGCGAGCAGGCCGGGGGCTTGCTTCGCGCAGCCGAGGACGGCGACGGCGGCGACCGGGTTGCTCTTGTTCGGCCTGGCGGACGAGCCGCCGCGGCGCGGCGCGCCCGAGCCGGCGCCATCCGCTCCCCCGCCGCCTTCCGCGACCTCGGCGACCTCGGTCTGGGCCAGCAGCGTCACGTCCCTGGCGATCTTGGACAGCGCCGCCGTAACCCGGGCCATCGCTGCGCCGACGTCGATGATCCGCAGCCGTTCGGTGTGCCACGGCACCGGCGGGTCGGTCAGCTCCAGCTCGTCGGCGAGCAGCGCCTTGACGCGGATGCCGTCAGGCCCGAGGGAGGCGAGGGTCCCGGCCGCGCCGCCGAACTGCACGGCAAGCCGGGTTCGCCGGGTCTGCGCCAGCCCCGTGATCGCGGCGTCCAGGGCGGCCAGCCAGCCCGCCGCCACCGCCCCGAACGTCACCGGCACCGCCTGCTGCAGCAGCGTCCGGCCGATCATCGGGGTGGTCCGGTGCTCACGAGCGAGCTCCGCGGCGGCGCCGGCCGCGGCCGTCAGGTCGGCGCTCGCGGCGTCGATGGCCGTGCGGGCCAGCAGCATCGCGGCCGTGTCGAGGATGTCCTGGCTGGTCGCGCCCCGGTGCACCGCCCGGCCCTGGTGCCCGCCGACCTTGACGGCCAGCGCCCTGGCCAGTCCGGGGACGGGGTTACCTGTCAGCGCGGACAGCTCGCCGAGCTCCGCGATGTCGAAGTCGTTCGCCCGCGCCGCCCTGGTGACCGCCGCGCCCGCCCCCGCGGGTGCGAGCCCGGCACGTTCCAGGGCCCTGGCCAGGCCCGCTTCGGCGTCAAGCATGGCCTGCAGCCACGCTCTGTCGTCGATGATCGCGCTGCCGCGCGCGAATACTCCCCCGAACAAGCCGCCGGATGTTCCGGCATTCTGGTCAGGCATGTCCGGATGTTATCGTCCGAACATGCTTCATGTTCCTCATGGCGGCCCTGAGCTGCCGCAGCGTCGCAACCTTGTCACCGAAATCCCCGGTCCTGCCTCGCGCGCCCTGTTCGAGCGCCGCCTGGGGGCGGTCGCCCGGGGCGTCTCGACCACACTGCCGGTGTTCATCACCGCGGCCGGCGGCGGCGTGCTGGTCGACGCCGACGGCAACTCGCTGATCGACTTCGGCTCGGGCATCGCGGTCGTGTCGGTGGGCAACGCCGCGCCCGGCGTCGCGTCCCGGGTGTCCGCGCAGGTGGGGCAGTTCACCCACACCTGCTTCATGGTGACGCCGTACGAGGGCTACGTCGAGGTCTGCGAGCAGCTGGCCCGGCTGACGCCTGGCGAGCACGAGAAGCGGTCGGCGCTGTTCAACTCCGGCGCCGAGGCGGTGGAGAACGCGGTCAAGATCGCCAG
>DATBBI010000100.1:0-4940 GCA_036271115.1 Trebonia sp. | reverse complement strand
GGCCTGCAACGACTGGTTCCAGGGGCTGTCCGCGGAGGTGAGCCGCCGCGGCGAGAACCCGGCGAACCTGGCCGCGGTGTTCAGCGTCATGCCCGAGTGGGAGCGGGAGCACCCGGCGCCATCCGCGACGCTGACGGAGGTAGCGGACCACGTCGACCATGTCCGTGCGGTCGCCGGCATCGAGCACATCGGCATCGGCGGCGACTACGACGGCAGCGACCAGTTCCCGGACGGCTTGCAAGACGTGTCCCGCTACCCGGCCTTGTTCACCGAACTCCTTCGCCGGGGCTGGTCGGAATCGGACTGCCAGGCGCTCGCGGGGGGCAACGTGCTGCGTGTGCTTCGCGATGCGGAGGGCTTCTCCTCAGGGGAGTAGGTGGGGTCGCCCCACTTCTCTCGGGCGGACTCCACTTCCCATCGGTTGTGACCACTTTTGCGTCCGAATTGTCCGGAATATCCCTACGTAACTGATGGATAGTTGCTTGCGCCCCCACATGCTCGGGGCGTCGATAGACTCGCGGGCGATGGCTAACACCGTTGATACTGCTGCCGCGGGTCGCCCGGCTGGCGGCGCGTTGCGCCGGGTTGCCGGGGTTGATGTTCTGGGCTGGCCTGCGCTTGAGGGGCTGGCTGTTGAGGCGTTCGTTACCGGCCGGGGTGGCGGGGTGTCGGTGGGCGCCTACGAGTCGCTGAATTTGAGCTTTGCTGTCGGGGATGACCCGGGGGCTGTGCTCGGGAATCGGCGGCGGGTCGCACGGGCGGTGGGGGCTGACCTCGGGGAGTTCGTGTTTACTCGGCAGGTGCATGGCGCCGGAGTGCGGGTCGTTACCGCCGAGGATCGGGGGGCTGGCGCGTTCGCGGTTGACCAGCGGGTTCCCGAGGCAGACGCGCTCGTCACTGCCGATCCGTCGGTGGTGCTGGCGATTCTTGCGGCGGATTGCGTGCCGGTTGTGCTTTACGATCCCGTGGCGCATGTTCTTGGCTGTGTTCATTCCGGGTGGCGGGGGACGGTTGCGCGGGTGAGCGCGGCGGCTCTGGCCGCGATGCGGAATCTGGGCGCCAGCCCGGAGAATGTCATCGCCGGACTAGGGCCGGCGATCTCGCCCTACCAGGTGGGCGCGGACGTCGCCGATGCCGTGCAGCGGGGGCTGGGTGCCGCTGCTGCTGATGTCATCCGCCCGGATGGGACCGGCAAGTGGCTCTTGGACCTGTGGGGCGCCAACCGCATAGTGCTGAGCGAGGCGGGGGTGGCGGGCGGCAATGTGCATGTCACGCCGTATGTGACTGGCGATGGCAGGTTCTTCAGTGACCGGGCGGTCCGGCCTTGCGGGCGGCTCGCGCTGGTCGCGCGGCTGCGGACGCGGGGGGAATGATGCGCGGCGAGGTGTTCCGGTATGAGGGCTTTGACGTTGACGCGGGACGCGGGTTGCTCACGTGCCGGTATTCGGTCGATGGGCGTGCTTTTAGCGAGCGGGTGACGCTGGCGGCTGGGGAACGGTGGGAGACCCCTGCTGCCCAGGCGGCCGCGCGGCTGGTGTTCTTGCTCGCCGGCGTCTCCTACTACAAGACCGCGGCGCCTCCGGTCATCGACCTCGGCGACACGGCGCTCACCGAGATCGAGCTGGGCTTCCTCCGTGAGTTCTATCTCCAGGGGCTTGGTGAGTTCGCTTATCGCAACGGCCTGGATCTGACCGACCTGCGGATCGACGCGGATGTGCGGGCCGCACAGCCGCCCGCGGGCCGCGCATCCGGTGGGGTCCGGGCGCTCGTGCCGTTCGGGGGCGGGATCGACTCGATCGTGTCCGTGGAGCATGTGCGGCAGCGGGCCGATGTGGCGCTGTTCGTGGTCAGTAGGCCGGGCGATCGCTTCGAGGCGATCGAGCGGTCGGCCGCGGTGAGCGGGCTGCCCGTGATCCACGCCGGGCGCGAGATCGACCAGCAGCTGATGCGGTCGGCGGAGCTCGGGTTCCTCAACGGGCACGTGCCGGTGACCGGCATCCTGTCCGCGATCGCGGTCCTCGCCGCCGTGCTCGGCGAACGGGACGCTGTAGTGATGTCCAACGAGTGGTCGGCGTCCGTGCCGACGCTGGAGCACGACGGGCGGCCGGTCAACCACCAGTACTCCAAGAGCGCCTCGTTCGAGGCGGCGTTCCGCGACGTGCTCGCCGCAGATTCTGCCGGGCTGCCTGATTACTTCTCCATGCTGCGCGACAGGACCGAGCTGTGGATCGCGGAGGTGTTCGCACGGCTCGAGCGGTACCACGGGTCGTTCCGGAGCTGTAACAGGGCCTTCCACCTCGACAAGTCGCTGCGGCTCAGGCACTGGTGCGGGCAGTGCGACAAGTGCTGCTTCATCGACCTCATCCTCGCCCCGTTCATGTCGGCAGAAGCCCTGCGCGCGGTGTTCGCGGCGGACGGGGGCGGCCCAGAGCCGCTGACCAAGCCAGAGCTGGCGCCCAAGTTCCGCGCCCTGCTCGGCGCGGGGACCAAGCCGTTCGAGTGCGTCGGCGAGGTCAGCGAATGCCGCGCCGCGGTGCTGCTCGCCGCCCGGCGCGCCGACCGCGCCGGCTTCCCGCTGCTTCAGGAACTCGCCGCCGAGGTCGCGGGCCGGCCTGACGCGCCGGCCGACGCTGAGATCGCCGCGATGCGCCGCCCCGTGGGCAAGAACTTCGTTCCACAGGTATTCGCCTTCGAGGAGTCATGACCCAGGAACGGCCGAAGCTGGGCTGGGGCGACCTGCGCGGGGCTCGCGTCGGTGTCTGGGGTTTCGGCCGCGAGGGCAAGGCCAGCCTCCGCAAGCTGCGCTCGCTCGGCGTCGAGCCCGTGCTCGTGGACGACGACCCCGCAGCGGGAGGAGCGGGAGACGGGCACGTCCTGGCCACCGCCGACGGCGGCCTTGACGCGCTGCTGCGCTGCGAGGTCGTGGTGAAGAGCCCAGGGATCAGCAGGTACGGCCCGGAGGCCAGCCGGCTTCGGCAGGCGGGGGTGGTGCTGGCCGGCGGGCTCGGGCTGTGGCTGCAGGAGGCCGACAGGGACCGGGTTGTCTGCGTCACTGGCACCAAGGGCAAGTCCACCACCTCCTCGGTCCTCGGCCACCTGCTGGACGGCCTCGGACACCAGGCGATGGTGGGCGGCAACATCGGCGCCGCTCCGTACGACCCTGCCCTGGCCGGCGACTACGACTACTGGGTGATCGAGGTCTCCAGCTACCAGGCGACCGACCTGGCCTCCTCCCCGCCGGTCACCGCGGTGACCTCGCTGCACCCCGACCACCTGCCCTGGCACGGCGGCGTGGAGCAGTACTACCGCGACAAGCTGTCCGCCTGCTCCCAGCCGGGTGCCGAACTCACCGTCGCCAACGGCGACAGCGAGCTGCTCCGCGCCCGGGCCGCCCTGCTCGCGCCCCGCGTCGAGTGGGTGCTGGAAACCGACGAACCGGGCGCGACGTGGCTGGACCCGCTCGGGCTGCCGGGCCGGCACAACAGGCGGAACGCGCTGATCGCCCGGCGCGTGCTGCACGCCCTCGGCGTCGAAGGCGCGGACGACGACGAGGCGCTGCGCGCCGCCGCCAGCGGCTACGAGGGGCTGCCCAGCCGGCTCGCCACCATCGGCGCGGTGGCCGGGGTCAGCTTCGTCGACGACAGCCTGTCGACCAACGTGCTGCCCACGCTCGCCGCCCTCGACGCCTTCCCTGACAGGCGGATCGCGCTGATCGTCGGAGGTCAGGACCGCGGCATCGATTACGCCCCGCTGGCGGCCGGAGTGTCGGGCCGGGAGTCGCCAACGTACGTTCTGACCCTTCCTGACAGTGGGCAGCGGATCAGCGCGGCCTTCGCGGCGACCGGTACCCGCGGCGACGCCTTCGCCGGAGTCGCCGACTGCCAGGACCTGGAGACCGCCGTCGCGGCGGCCTTCGCGTGGGCGCGACCGGACGGGATAGTGCTGCTGTCGCCCGCCGCCCCCAGCTTCGGCCAGTTCCGCGACTACCGCGACCGCGCGGAAGCCTTCGCCCGCGCCATGCGAGCCTGCGCCGCCAGCTAGGCGTCGTCGACGGCGATGCCGAGGTGGCGGGCGAGCAGCGGGGCCAGGGTCATCAGCTGCAGGGTGTCGATGCGGGCGCCGCGCAGCGAGTCGTAGCCGGCCCTGATTCCCGCGGTGCCGTCACCGCCGAGTGCCGCGCCGCGCAGATCCACGTCTGTGCAGGTCACCTTCGTGAAGTCGGCGTCGCTCAGCGTGCAGCCGGGAAACCGGACCCGGGTCAGCTTCGCCCCGCCGAAGTCGGCGTCGCGCAGCACGCAGTCCTCGAAGAGCACGTCGGTGAGCTGGCACTCGCGGAAGTTCACCGAGTCGAGCTTGCAGCCCCGCAGCGTCACGCGCCGCAGCACGCCGGCGAAGGCCTGCACCCCGGCGAGCACGCAGCCGCTGAACCATACGTCCGTCCACGAGCACTCGGCCGCGTCGAGCGCGACGAACCGGGTTTCGCCGAACCACACGTCCGATAGCCGGGCGCGCCGCAGCCGCCCGCCGTCGAACGTCACGCCGGTGAACGCGGATTCCGCGAACCGCGAGCCGCCGGCCATCGCTTCGGCGAACGCTGCGCTGTCGAACCGGACCCGGTCGTAGTCGCCCTCGAGCTCGAGTTCTCCGTCGAACGGCCGCAGCTCAGCGGCGAACGGCAGATCGGCCAGTGCACGCGGTGGCTTCATGGGTCAAGGAAACCAGACCCCCAGGTTCGAGGATTCCGTGGTTCAGCTCAATCCGGTTAAATAACGGCATAGAGCGCAGCTCCGGAACGCTCCGCCGACGTAGCGGGAGGACGCCCCCATGGCCTCAGCAGCCCCAGTGGTCCATACCAAAGACGGTCAGGTCCGGGGGAGTGTCGAGAACGGGGCGGTGGTCTTCCGCGGCATCCCGTTCGCCAAGCCGCCCGTGGGCGCGCT